>JAGCSS010000303.1 GCA_017964055.1 Lachnospiraceae bacterium | reverse complement strand
GATGATGTACATCGTCAGCTCCTTATAATATTTGAGGTTCAGGTCATACATCTGATCGAACATCGCGATGTCCTTCATCAGGGTAACCTGGTGGCTCTCAAGCTTGTCAACGATCTTGTCTACGTTAACCTCAGCCTTCGCATAGGATGCCTTCAGTGCCTCGAGGTCGCGCTTTTTCTTCTGGAAGAAGCCCATGAGACCCTTCTTCTCTTCCTCGTTCATGGTCTTAAGCTGAACGACCAGAGCGGACAGATCCTCACCGATCTCGCCGAGGTCCTGCGTCTTAACATTCTTCAGAGCGCTCTCCGAGAAGGATGCGATATTCTTCTGAGCGGAAGAACCGTAGCTCATAACCTGATTCGAATCGGTGATATCGATCTTCTGGCTGAACTCCTCGACTACCTTGCGCTCAGCCTCGGTGAGCATGGACTCGTCGAGCTTTACAGCATTGGCCTCACGCTTTTTAGCCTTCTCGGCCTCCTCCTGCTGCTGGAGTGTCTGTGTCTCAAGCGAAGGTGACTGCACGGGATTCAGTGTAAGACCGAAATCGGGAGCCGCAACGCCTGCATTGTTCTCGGGTTCAAGTGTTAAAGAAATGTTGTTATTGTCGTCCATCTTATATCTCCTTTATTTTATAATTTCAACTGTGTAATGTTCATCTCGTCGGTGAGGCCCTCCTGCGCGAGCAGGTTCTCCATGACCTTGATCTCCGACGAAACATCCATGGCCTCATCCGCGTACAGCGAATCAAGCTGCTTGTCGAAGGCTTCGAGCGCCTTATCCATCATCTCCTCAACCTGCTCCTTGGTACCGTCTATATTGGTACCCGAGATGCCCGCGTCGTCCATGCGGTCATAGGAATTGAGGAGCTTTACCGTGGTGGGAAGATAATAGTTGAAGAAACGTCTGACTGCGTTCTTCTTGGAAGGATGCTGCACCACATAGTCCACGATCTTGGTCGTAACGTCCTCGAGGTGAACGATCTGTGCCGAAACCTTCTCATCCTCTATGGCGTCGTCGAGACGTCTCATCTCGGCGATAGCCTTCTCTTCCTCATCGAGCATCTTATCGATGGCATTGTCGCCGGTGCGGGGACGCTTGTTGACCTTATACTTGTCGATAAGCGACTGCTCCTGCTCCTGTTTCATCTGCTCGCGAAGCTTACGCTGATCCTCGGCCTTTTTCTCGGCGTCGATCTTGGCCTGCTCGGCCGCCCTGGCCTTTGCGAGCTCGGCCTCCATGGCCGCCTGCTTCTGGAGCTTTCTCTTCTCCCTGCGTGAAAGCTTGACCGGCTCGTCCGCAGGTCTTACCTTCACCGTCTGAACGTTTTGATTATTCTGACGTCCGGGATAAGAATATCTGTAGGTCGATGAGTAGGGATTGGCCGAACCGCTTCCGGCTCTGGTATCCACCGCTCCGTTATACGTCTGATAAGTCTGTCCGGGCTGTCCCGGCTGACCTGCCTGTCCCCCGTAGCCTCCCTGACCTGCCTGTCCGGGCTGTCCGGCCTGAGTATAGGTCTGATTCGGATTATAAGTCCGGTTGGGGTTGTATGCCTGATTGGGGTTGTATCTCTGATCGGGATTGTATGTCTGGTTCTGATTATAATATCTGTTCTGGTTTTTGCCCGATCCCGTAAGTGCCTTTATCGCCTTAATGATCGCAAACAGCGCGATACCGAACACTCCGATGCCTATCGCGCCCGAGAGAAGTCCGAACAATCCCGGGAGCAGCCCCATATTACTGAGGGCGATCGCGATAATTACCCACCAGATCCAGCTGTTTTTCTTTCTGCCACTCATGTCTTTTAAAAAATCTCCGTATTCTATGTAAGCAACCGTTTTTTATCGGTCTCATTTTTATCATGTCTTATTTTACTAATTTGAAAACGAATTGTAAAGCCTTTGGAGATGCGTTTTAATTAGGTTTAATCCGCGATTAATCCGTTTTTAAGAATATACCCACGGTATAATAATTTATATACTGTTTGTACTGCCGGTGTATTTATTTTTCTCCTCAAATGATATATCATTATCTCAGTCAGACGAAAAACGGCAGGAAAAGGAGGCCGCAGCGATGATATCAAACCTTGCAGACAATATCCGCACGTTCCGCAAGCAGCGCAAGCTCACTCAGGAACAGCTGGCAGAAGTTATGGGCGTAACCACGGGCGCCGTACACAAATGGGAGATCGGCGCGTCGGTGCCGGAGCTCGGCATGATCATGGAGCTGGCCGATTTCTTCGACGTTTCGATGGATGTGCTGACAGGCTACCGTATGAAGGACAACCGCATAGACGCACTGGGAAAGAGGCTCGCGGAATACTGCAGGACCATGGATCCCGAAGCGATCGCAGAGGCCGAAAAGGCGCTGAAAAAATATCCCAATTCCTTTGATATCGTAGACGGCTGTGCCTCGATATTCCTGATCTACTCGATAGGAAACGAAAACAGGGATATGGTGCGGCGCGCGCTGGAACTGCTGAACCGCGCGCTGGAACTGCTCCCCGGCAATACCGACCCGCAGCGCAGCGAGATCACGATCTACGGTAAAATGGCGGATGCCTATCTGATGCTGGGCGAGAGTGAAAAGGCACTCGATATCATGAAAGCGCACAATGTCTGCGGCGTTTTCTCGGGCAATATCGGAGTATGGCTCTCCGTATATCAGAAACGATACGATGAGGCGGAATCTTATCTTTCCGATGCCCTGATCGGGGGCGTCAATGAGATGCTGAATGCGGCAAGCGGTTTTTATGCCGTTTTCTGTGCCCGCAAAGACTACGATTCGGCTGTCGGCATCCTGGAAATGGCAAGCGGACTCATCGACAGTGCCGTTCATAAAAACAAGACCGGATTCTTTTCCAAGAGCAGGGCGATGATACTGACCATGCTCGCGAATGTTTACCTGATAAAAGGCAGGACCGACGAAGCGGCTTCGCTCCTTCGGGAGTCTGTAAACATCACGCGCAGCTTCGATCTGACGCCCGATTACAGCCTCGGCTCGGTGAGATTTGTGCCCAATCCCGAAGGGACCTCGCTCCACGACGTAATGGGCAGGACCGCCGAGGAGAGCGCCCGTACGCTGCTCGGGCTGCTGGACAATAAAAAGCTTACGAAAATGTGGGAGGAAATATACGCAAATGAATGAGGTAGTCACTAAGAGCAAAAATGTATTTGCCAACAGAAATTTCAGACTGGTGTTCTTCGGAGCGCTGGTCTCTGAGCTCGGCGCGGGGCTGTACAGCTTCGCCGTCAGCTTTTACATACTGGAGATCAGCAACAACAACGCGTTCCTGCAGGGCATGTACCTGACGCTCTGCGGCGTGGTACTGCTGCTGTTCACGCCGATCGGCGGCGTGCTGGGCGACCGTTTCAACAAGGCCGGGATCATGTTTATCTGCGATTACCTGCGCGGTCTGCTGGTCATCGCGGCAACGGTGCTCATGATACTGTTTAAGTCCTCAGACGCGCACATCGTGATACTGTTCGCCGTCGGCGGTCTCGGCAACGCGATCGGCGGCATATTCTCACCCGCGGCGCATGCCCTGTTCCCGCATATCGTAGATGAGGAAAAACTCCAGCAGGCCAACTCCTATGTCAACATCAAGAGCTCGCTGCTCGGCATATTCGGCGTGGTGCTTGCAGGCATCATGTACGGTCTGATGCCCGTCACGACGCTGTTCATGATAGTAGGCGTCTGCTACGTGCTCTCGGGCGTTTCGGAGATGTTCATCCGCTACGAGCACCGTGTATCGACCGAAAAGCTCACAATAAGGCTGGCTCTCAGCGACATGAAGGAAGGCTTCGTCTATCTGAAGCACCAGAAAGCGATAGTGGCTCTGATGATCGCGATCCTGTTCGTCAATTTCTTTATTGCACCTTTTTATTCGAACTTCCTGCCCTACTTCATCAAAACCGATGTAGCCGCGGCAAAGTCCTACCTGTTTGACAGCTTCCTGACTCCCGAGCTCTGGTCATCCGTGCTCAGCGTAGTCATGGGCATCAGCTCGCTGCTCGCGTCCGCAATACTCAGCGCAAAAAAGCAGGACGACAAGATAGGCGGCAAGGTGGCAAAGCTCCTCTGCGGCAATGTAGGCCTCATGGTGCTGCTCACCGGCAGCTACCGCCTCTTTGAGACCGGCGTGATATCGATCAGCACATTCCTCGTCGCGCTCTGCACCGGAGGGCTGATCTGGGGTTTCCTGCTGCCCAACATCAATATCCCGATCACCACGACATTCATGCGCGTCGTGGACCGCGACAAACTGAGCAAGGTCACCAGCATCACCGCGGTGTTCTCGCAGGGCCTGATCCCCATCGCCACAGCCCTGGCCGGCGTGATACTGCAGTATTTCGGCAGCACCGTGCTGCTCTCGTTCTGCACCGCGGGATTCGCGGTGACTGCGCTGTTCCTGCTGTTTAACAGGGAGACGAAGAAAATATGACAAAAGAAGAAGGCGGAACGGTCAATACCCGTTCCGCCTCTTTATGATCAGATGTATCACTATCGGTATAACGATTGCAGGGATCATAGTGATAAGTACCGGCAAGTACCACTTGTCAAACATATCACGTATCAGCAGAAAAACAGCAATGCCGGCGCCGATGAAAGCAATAAAGAGCATTATTGATACCTTACGATCACGATAACCCAAGTCACCTTTCTCTGCACGATCGATCAATTCTTTCGCCTCACGTGACTTCCTCGTATAATCATCTTCCACTCGGATACGATTCCAAACCATCCCGTTCACTCCTTTGCCCTTTGGTCACATTGTATTATATCACATTCGTATCAGCCTTAAAAAGAATTTTCGCCTATTCGCCTGAATCCATCAATATCCGCGCCTCTTTCTCCTTATCACTTCGATCAAAACCGGAATAAGTATCACCGGGATCAAGGCGATGAGCGCGGGATAATACCACTTGGAAAAATGATCGTACAAGAGCATGAATACCATAGCTTCGATCACAAAAAATAATGCAAGAGAAAGCTTTGCCGAAAACCTGCTCTCCATGAATTCAGCGCCTTCACCATTGTACACATGGTCCTTGATTTCTTGCCTCTCGATTTCTCTGTTGAGCTGGTTCCAATCATTTCTGTTCCTCATCATTCTACCTCCCATAGGTTATATAGATTATTATACTGCAATATCTTATTCTGCCAGGAATGCCTCCCTCCATGCCGTGATCGCTTCATCAAATGTCGTTCCAAATGCCTCCGTAAATGACACGTTTTCATAGCTATAATTCAGGAACACCGGCAGGGAATAGTTATCGATCAGGTATTCCACAAAGAAGATCGCCTGATCGTACGATAATTCATCATTCTCTTTGCGTTGGATTCTTTTAGAAGTATAAGCATCATAGACAGAAAAAATGTCCGCTCCCGCCATCTGTTCCTCGGTTTCAATCTGAGCAGCTATTCTCTGGAAGGCCACCCCATCAAAATCCTCGTCACTATCAGGCACTCCGTATTTTTCTATGTATCTCCGATATTTTTCTTTTACGTTATTGTCAGAAAAGTCTTCTCCGCAATCTAAGCGCTTTTTATAATCTTCAAGAGTCTCTTTTACCCCTTTATATGAAAAAACCACATTGCTTTTCATTAGCTGCGCATAAGTGCCAAAACCCTCGTAGCTCCATGAGTGCGATGTCCCACCCGGCTGCACAATGTGATGACAGAATTCATGTAAAAACGGATAATAGCTTCCTAGGTGGATCGCATAATCAGCCCCATTATAATAACCGCCAGTATTCATCATGTCATCAAGGAATACATTTAAACTCGGACCTGACATGAGTTTGTCATACGCCCGCTGCCAGTACTGCGGAGCCTCGTCCTTTATATAGGTCAGGATGCTGTTCACTCCGGTATAGTTTTGGCAAAGGAATTCGCGTAATAATATAACATCTTTTTCCTCATATTCTGGCGGAGTGATATAGTATACAATATTCTGATCGGTAGCCACTGCGAATGCACATCTTTCCGCTTCGAGATACTCGAAGCGGTCCAACAGCTCCGCATATTCATCAAAAAATGAATAACCGGCTCCGAGAGATGAGAGCCATTCATTTATATGGTCACCGGCGACACAAGTTTTCAGTTCGTCGAGACCGTAGTTATCTAAGATAAACCTTCCGTACAGCTGGGCAATTTCCATATCTGTCTCAATCTCTTCATCAGTCTTAAAGTATGAGGAGAAATAAGCCGGGAACATGCTCAGCACATCCCTGTTGTCAGCATCGGCAAGAAATGATATTACCGCCTCCGAATCAGGTTCTTCATCGGCCAAAAAAGCAACAATAGCATACTTCTTCCATAAGTCCCTGACAGAAATATCGATATAATGCAGTTCCAGATTTTCGAGATATTTACCGCTGTAAATGTCTTCTTCGGTGCAAGACAGATACTCTTTAGTCGCTCTGTTCCGTTCTCTCTCCGAAAGGTTATTATTTACTTCAAGTTTGTATTTTTTAAGCGGGATCTCCGATAAATGCATCGGTTTCAGATCTTCATAGATATCTGCTATTATTTCGTTCCTGTTTTCAATATCTTCGGAAACATCGATCTGCAGGAGGATTCGCTCCGCAGGAACTC
>JAGCSS010000302.1 GCA_017964055.1 Lachnospiraceae bacterium | reverse complement strand
CCGTTCGAGCGCGCCAGTTCAACCGCCTTTCCAAGATTTTGCACATAAAAATCCAGTGACTTCTCGAGCAGGTCTCCCCTGCCGTACAGCGCTAGCCATGCGGTATGTATCGGGTGCATCTCGAGATGGAATTTGCCGTACCAGCTGTTGCAGGTAAGGCCGGTTTCCTGAGGCGGGAGCGTCGCGGTGCACTGTACGAAGGTCAGATACATCGAGAGTATCAGCCTTCTTTCGAGCTCTTCGGCTCTCTTGTCCGCGGACTCGAGGACATTGATCATGGCGCCTCTGTTCCAGAACAGGTAGAAGCGCTTCCCCGAAGCCTCCTTGACCTGTCTGAAGCTGTATTCCGCGGGCTCGAGCCCCTCTGCCGCAAAGCTCATGTTGAACCAGTATGCGGCACCTGCACTTTCCGCAGCGGAGAGTGTGAATGAATGGTCTCCCGCCTCTTTTATGCCTGTCTGGCCGGATATGCATACATTGTACACATCACGGTCCATGGTGCGTTTAAGACACATCTTCGAGTGTCCCTTTGTTGTCTCAAACGATAAAACTTCGGTCGTATGCGCTTCGGGCCTGTCAAATACACCGCCGTCACGCGCGGGTGACGCGTACGGGAACTCAGCGAGTACCGAGAGCCTGTCCTTTAACAGCCTGGCCTCGATCGAAACACCCAGACTCAGCCCGTCTCCGACCGCCGTCTCGATGCTTACTTCCCTGCCTTCGAGCTTAAAGCAGCTCTTTAATACGCCTGTATACAGGTCCAGTTCCTGTCTCACCGCATTTATTTCATCCGGTCTGACCTTCCTGCCGTCGAGCAGCAGGGAGAGCCTCACGAGATTGTATCTGTGAGGGTTCTGTCGCAGCCGGTCATAGTTTTCTTCTTCACCTTTTTTGCACTCCGTAGGATAGCTTACTCTCCTGTCGGGACGTGCGTAATCCGTATATGTTATATCCGTGTCTGCCGCAAAATGTCCCTCCCTGTCGGGCGCGGTATGCCAGAAACCCGATGCCATGGTAAGCAGCGGACAGCCGCCCGCGGAATAGTCTTCCGCGAAGGTCTGCAGTCCGGTTATATCCGCAGTAAACGCGAAATCCCCGTTCCCCACCGTAAGCGGGGAGCGAAGATCGCGTTCTTTCAGGGTAGGATTAAAATGTCTTATCAGCAGTTCACGATGAATCATAAATTATCCTTTTAATCCACTGGTACTTATACCGTCCACCAGATACCTGTTAAAGAACAGGAATATCAGGAAAACGGGTATCATTGACAAAGTCGACATGGCAAACATCGCGCCGTAATCCGTGGTGCTCGTCGCGTCCGCGAAAAGCTTGACCGCGATCGATACGGTGTAGGATTCGGGTTTGCCAAGGTACAGCATGGGTCCCATGTAATCGTCCCATTTCCAGTAGAACTGGATGATGATGGTGGAAATGAGAGCGGGCTTAAGGAGCGGGAACACAACCCTCGTAAATACCGTGTATTTACTGCAGCCGTCGATGATCGCGGCTTCGTCGAGCTCCTTGGGTATCCCTGCCATGAACTGCATCATCATGTATATGAAGAACGCAGCTCCGAAGAAATGCGGAACGATCAGAGGAAGTACCGTTCCGACCCATCCGATCCTGTTGTAGATCAGATACTGTGGGATCATTACAACCTGTCCGGGCAGGAGCATGGTAGCGATCATTATCGTAAAAATGATCTTGCTCCCGCGGAACTTGATCCTGGCCAGGGCATACGCGATGCATGAGGAACTCAGCACCGTGCCCAGTGTCGCGATCACGGTTACAATGATCGAATTCTTAAAATACGTTGTAAACGTTACATGTCCGAAGCCTGCCCAGCCGCGTGAGAAATTGTCCCATCTCCATGCGGGGGGTATCAGGTTCAGCGAGCCGCTCAGTATCTCAGGATTGTTTTTGAGCGAGCCCGAGATCATCCAGAGCACGGGGTAGATCATCAGCAGTCCGAGGCCGAGGATGAATATGTGATAGACCGTTGTAGATATAATTCTCTTTGCTTTCATATTCCACCTTAACCTTCAGATTCGTTGAAAACCCAATGCTTGGAAGTTTTGAATACGACAGCCGTGATCACACCCATTATTAACAGCATAACCCAGCTCATCGCGCTTGCATAGCCCATATTTCTGCTTTGTATGCCCTGTTTGTAAACATAGAGCGCATAATACATGGTCGCGTCGTTCGGTCCGCCGGCCGTGATGACGAATGCCTGCGTAAATACCATGAAGCTCGAGATCAGCTGCATGATCAGGTTGAACAGGATAACGGGCGACAGACAGGGCATCGTGATCTTCCAGAATATCTTCCAGCCGTTCGCTCCGTCGATCTTGGCCGCCTCGTAGTAGCTGCCCGGGATCTCCTTTAATCCCGCCGCGAATATCAGCATCGACGATCCGAACTGCCAGGCGGTCATCAGGATGATGGGCCATTTCGCGTAAGACATGCTGCCGAACCAGTTTACGGTCTTGATCCCGAGTGCCGCGAGATTTGTGTTTATCAAACCTTTTCTCGCAAAGAGCTCCTTCCATACGAGCGCTACGGCCACGCTTCCGCCGATCAGCGAAGGCAGGTAGTACAGCGAACGGTAAAAACTCACCATCCTGCTCGGTCTCGTCAGCAGAAAAGCTATGAACAGAGCAAAAGCCAGCTTAATGGGAACCGAAAAGAATACATACTGCAGCGTTACCTTTATCGAATTCAGAAATCTGGGATCGTGGAAGAGGTAAATATAGTTTGAAAGTCCGATCCAGTTTTCCTTCTCTATAAGATTGTAGTCCGTGCACGAATAGTACAGTGAACTGATCATCGGGATTATCGTAAAGATCAGGAATCCTATGATAAAAGGCGACGCGAAAACATAACCCACCGTGTTCGTATTGTAGACAAACTTATTCCAGGGGGTTCTGCCGCTTTTGTCCGTGGCTTTGCTTGCAGTGTTCATTTAAAAGACGCTCCTTGGGGGAATCGCCCCGGAAATGCCTTTTTACGGGCATCGCCGGGGCTTTTTATGAAAAAGTGAAAAGACTAATATCAGAACTGGGATGCTGCGAAATCGTAAAGTGCCTTTGCAGCTTCATCAGCTGTCATTTCTTTGTAGATAACCTTGTTCAGGTAGTAGTTGTACTGCTCTTTGATGGTGTCGGTGCATGCGGGGCTCGAAGGATTTACGGTCTCTCCGCCGGTATCGAAAGCGCCTACCACGTCAACGTACTCGTAAACAGCCTTCTCAATGTCGGTCAGATTGCCTGCGAGTGCCTCACGAACTGCGGTGAATGTAGGGATACCGCGCTCAGCGAGCAGGATCTGGTTCGCTTCGATGTTGCTCTGGAAGAACTCGATGAACTTTGCAGCCTCGGCGGGATACTTCGAATCCGAAGATACGCAGAGCATCTGCGATGACTGGATCGATACGCCTGCAGGGCCGTTTGCGGTCTTGCGGGGAGGATTGATGAGCTTGAGCTCTCTGCCCGCAGCGGTGCAAAGTGATACGAACTGGTTCGACGCAACCCATGTCATGGCTGCTTCGCCCGATACAACGAAGTCGTTCTCGATATCGCTGATCTCCTGGCATGCGCCGGGATCGGGATATGCGCCCGCGTCAACGAGATCCGCTCTCATCTGCATGTAATCCGAAAGCATCTTGTAATCGCTGAAGCCGAGATTGTCGTTTGTCTTGTTGAAGAATCCGATGCCGAAGCCTTCCTGGTTAATTCCTGCGGAAGCGCCTGCCTGCCAGTCGTCAAACTTCGATGAACCGTAGATGCCGAGCTTGTCATGGATGGTAAGGCATGCCTGCTTGTAGTCCGCCCATGTCCAGTTCTCTGTAGGCTCAGCCACTCCTGCCTTGGCGAAAAGCGCGGGATCGTAAGCGATACCGTAAGTGTTAACGCCGCTGCAAAGTCCTACCTGGTTGCCTTTTTCATCGGCCGCGATCCTTAAGAATGCCTCCGTGGTGCCGGATACGTCGATCGTTCCGTCAGCGATGAAGTCGTTTAAGGTGTAGATCTTGCTCTGGTAGGTGGGGAAGTTGCTGCCGAGCTGGAAGATATCCCAAACCTCGTTCGAAGCCACAAGAGTTGCCAGCTTGTTGAAATAGCCGTCGAAATCCATGGGCTCGTACTCGATGTCTACATTGGGATGAAGCTTTTCGTAAAGCTCGATAACGGCGATGGTTCTGTCATGTCTGGTCTGTGAACCCCACCATGCCATTCTGAGCTTGACAGGCTCATTGGATGCGCTGCCGGAATTGTCTGTCTTGTTTCCGGTCGATGCCGCATTGTTGTCCGCCCCCTGTGTTACATTGCTGTCGCTCTCGTCCGCAGTCTTTGTGCAGGCCGCAGTGCCGAGTATCATGGCCAGTGCCAGAAGGACAGCTAAAAACCGCTTGATTCTCATAAATAAGTCTCCCTTCTCTGTGGTGTTTCTTGTTGTTACCTTCACGGTAATCACAGTATAGACATAGAGCGGTTTTCAAGTCAATATTTATCGAAAAACAAACAAAAATCACTTCGAAATTCATTATTTTCAACTTATATTTGCCTGTACAACAAAAGGGCGGCCGAAGCCGCCCATGCATTTACCTTATACGGTCCTTCAAATACTGCATTTTACTTCGAAAAAGACCGGTTTTTCATCTAAATTGACGTTGGGAGAGTGTAATGACACCATTAATTTGCCTTCGATCGACTTAAACAGCATCCCGTGTCCGCCGTTCTTCGAAAAGAGCAGCTCCGGCTCCTGCTTCCAGGGTCCGTGCACGGTATTGCTCTCACTGTGCGCGAGCGCCAGCGTATATCCCTCTTCGCCGAAGCTCGACCAGAGCATCGTGATCCTGCCGTCATCGTTCCTGTAAACGAACGGACCGTCCGTCACATAGGCGCCGTCGCGTATCGTTTTGATCCAGGGTGCCTCCGACGCACGGAAAAGAAGTTTCGGCTCTCCGACCGCCCTCTTCAGGTCACGCGTAAGCTCCACAGCACAGATCTCGCCGTCCCTTACCTGGACCCATTCGTGGCAGAATATCATGTAGGGCCTGTTATCCTCGGCCGTCTCGATATAGAGAGTTCCGTCGAGGCACTCCCAGTCGCGTGGAGTTACGGGTCCGTCGGAGTGAGGCACGAACGGTCCCAAAGGACTGTCTGCCTTCAGGATCTGGGTTCCCCTGCACTTTCCGTCGGCTTTGAACGAAACGAACATATAGAAACTCCCATTGTATTCATGGACCTCGGGAGCCCAGAAATTTTTGTCCGCCCAGAAACCCTCGGGCGGCGTAAAGCATACGAACGGACCGTCGAATTCTTCAAGGTCCGTGCCCGTATATACATCGAGTCCGGTGCATGTTCCCCAGCACTCGTTTCCTCTCGTACCGTAGAGATAGTATTTCCCTTCGTGCACAAGCACGAAGGGATCGCGTATGTTGATTTCTTCTCTTTTCATCCTGTTTTATTCCTCACTGCCTT
>JAGCSS010000301.1 GCA_017964055.1 Lachnospiraceae bacterium | reverse complement strand
GGTAGGTACGAGCGAAGGTGTGGTACCTGTAGGCACGGGCGAAGGTGTGGTACCTGTAGGCACGGGTGAAACCCCTGTAGGAACGGGTGAGGCATCTGTCCCCGTGGGATCGGCCGCAGCCACATGCAGAACTCCGTCCGATGAGCCCTTATCGGGCGCGGGCTGTACCAGGACTGCCCAGGCCAGTACCAACAGACCGCACATTATTAATAAACAGTTTTTAGTGATCTTTCTGCTCATTGCATCCTCCTATACATTTCTGCTATAATGAAAATCTCAGAAATGTCGATATATGGAATATGGGCGGTTACTTCCGCCAAAGAGTACGGCATTTAACATTCTAAAGGAGATTATAACATGAAATCAACCAAAATGCGGATTTTTTTCAAAATAATACTCATCTGCGCCGTAATATGCTCTTCTATATATTTATCGGCATGTTCGGGCAAAAAAGTAACAGATGATAAAAAACCTTCCGAGGCACCTGCCGCAGCGACCGCGACACCGACCCCCGAGGCCGATGATACAGAGATCGAGGATGACGATGAAGACCTCGAAGGCGGCGAGGAAGGAACCGATAATTTCGACGGCTATGTAGGTACCGTAGAGATCGAAGAAGCCGGCGGAGCCGAGCTTCCCCTTCTCGTATACGACGGCCTGAGCTACTGCTTATACGACGATCACGCCGAGGTTATATTCACATGGTTCTCCGATGACTCGTATGAGGACTACGTGATCCGCTCTTCTGTCGAGTACGAGGGCAAGACCTATCCGGTCACCGCGATCGGCAGCGACGCGCTCAACTCCTTCGCGTTTGCAGTGAGCATCACTATCCCCGATACCGTTACATCGATCGGCAATTCCGCATTTGAGTTCTGCGAGGCGCTCGAAACGGTAACCATTCCTTCGTCCGTGACCGAGATCGGCAATTACGCGTTCTCCGAGTGTTCGGCGCTTAAGGAGATCGTGCTCCCCGATTCCGTGACAAAGATCGGCAGCGGCATATTCTATAACTGCTCGGCACTTGCCTCTGTTACCCTCCCTTCGGGACTTACCGAGATCCCCGAGGAGGCATTCTCCGGATGCGAGCTGCTCACCGCGGTTGAACTGCCCGCAGGCATCGTTTCCATCGGCCGCGAGGCGTTCTGGTACTGCGAGGCCCTCGAATCCATCGAACTGCCCGAAGGCCTGACCGTCATCGAAGAGAGCGCCTTCTACGACTGCATCGCACTCAAGGAGATCAGGATCCCGAAGTCGCTGGTCGGCCTCTCCGACACCGCCCTCGACGCATGTGACTCACTCGAAAAGATCTACTGCCCCGCTTCGCTCATCTCGAAGTTCGGCGAAATATTCGACGGGTACGACGTTGAAGTGGTTGAGTACTAAAATGCATGAAAATGTGAATAACAGATAAACAGACACGGGGACGATCCTTTCGTCCCCGTGTCTTTATTTCAGCCTAAATAAAAAGCCGGTTTCTGCCGATATATATCCTATAAAATGTTTTATCCGATTACCCGACTCAAGACTCAAGGAGGAGCAAGAGTATATGCTTAAGATCAAACATCCGGCTTTATACAAAGCTTTATCATTCTTTATAATTCTCGCTGTTTTCTGTACGGTTCCCTCATATGCCGTATCCGCCGCGGAAAGCAAACCCGCCGATACGTATGTGGCCGCGATGCGGGCCGAAGGAGAGGAAGAATTCTTCGAAGGCGCGCTGATGCTCGAGGGGACATCCTTCGAGCTCCCGGACGACACTCCCGCGGAGGCTCCTGTCTACACTGCAAAAAAGCTGAAAAAAGCGCGCAGCGGCGGTTCGGGCTATTCTCTCTATGACCTCGGCGGCAACGAATACGGCTACAATTCCCTCTCAGACAATCAGAAGATATTATTCGACGCGATCGGCGAAAGGCTCGAGGCCTTTATCGACAGTGCGGATTACAAAACCGACCTTACTGCGGAGACGGCCAGACTCGAGACACGCGTTGACGGTCTGACTCAGAACGATCTGACCGATGATGAGCTGGCTGAGACGCTTTGCCGCTTCGTATACTCCAATCCACAGTATTACTGGATCGGCATCAATTACGCATTTGCCTCGAACGACGAATGCGTATCGGCCGTGACCTACGTCGATCCCTATTATTACAGCTACGCGTCGCGCAAAGCGGTAGACGTTGCTGTCAGCGCAAGGCTTGACAGCTGGGTCGAGGAAGTGACCGAAGCCGCTTCGCTCGGTGATTTCTACGGGGCATTGAAGGCTCATGACATCATCATCCGCTCGATCGATTACGCGTACGATGCATCGGGCCGGCCCGAACAAAGCGTGTGGGCGCACTCGATCGCAGGCGTGTTCACCGGTCAGGGCGCGGTCTGCGAAGGCTACGCGAAATGCTTTGAGTATCTGCTGAACAAAGCCGGCATCCCGAACATTTACATCCTCGGCGCCGGCGCAAAGGAGGCCCACGCATGGAACGCGGTGGAGCTCGCCGGACAATGGTATCTCTGCGATATCACCTGGGATGATCCGAACCGCTCCGCAGACGCGGGACTCAAGGATTCGAACTACTCATATTTCTGTATACCCGCATCGAAGTTCAACAAGAACCATAAGGCATGGGGCAGCGAAAACTACTACGGCTACGAACTCCCCGAGTTTGAGGACACGATGGAGCAGTCGTTCTTTACCGTATTTGACGCATACTCCGACGAGACATTTACCGAGGCTTCGGGAGAAAGCTTCGCTGCGATCCTGCAGGAAAACCGCTACCGCGATGTTGACTTTGTTTATGCGGCATTCCCCGCGGACGCGGTAAGCTCATTCGACCGTTTTGTGGTTCCGCACCTTACAGGGCTCGACCCCGAAACGGGCTATGTCATGACCGACACAGCTATCGGATACGTGGCTAAATACGCCGCCCCGATAATAGACAGTCCGGCTGACAGCATCCGTCTGGCAGGTGAAGCATTTGAAGTTGAGATAGCAGGAAGCGTTACCGTGAAAGCCCTGCTCCCCGAAGGCAGCGACGACCGCGTGGTATGGTCCGTCCGTCCTGCGGATGAGAACAGCGGCGCAGACGCGGAAAGATATGTACAGGTCATCGCAAAAGGCACCGAAGCAGTCGTAACCGGCCGCAGGAACGGATCCGTCGTGCTCACGGCCACGGTTTACAGCAGCATGAAATCCGAAGAGCCGATCAGCGCCGAATGCACGGTCAAAGTCGGCACCGGTGCCGATACCGCCGAAGCCACCATCTGGCAGAACGGCACAAAATCGGCCAAGAGCGCCGCTCTTAAGACAGAGCTCCATGCATCGACCTGGAAGGATTCGAAGGGCAAGATAAAGAACGGCAAGCTCGTATGGTTTGTCTGTGACGTACCGACCACTCCCGTATTCGACCGCTCAAAGCATACAGTGTCCTTCAGTGCCGCGAAATCAAAACTCGCCGCGATCAACACCAAGGGCGTGATCACCGCAAAAAAAGCCGGCACCGTCTATGCTTACGCATGCGATACCGGCAGCCTGACTTACGAAGGGCATGTCATTGACATAGCCGCAGGCCCTACAAAGCTGTTCCTGACGAGCATACCGAACTCGACCAATAAGGATGTCGTTCTGAAAAAGACCGCAGCCGACGCGGGCAGCTCCTACAGAGTATATATCACGCCTTTTATCAAGGACGGCGCTGTCGATACAGACTGCACATATACGGTCCGTGTGGCAAAGCCCGAGCAGAAAAAGTATCTGAGCGTGGATAATGTCGTGACCGACGACGCAGGCAATCCCTACTTTATCCTGACCGCGCTGGACTTCGATCAGACCAAGGCCAAGACCACCTCGGTCAAGGTAGAGGTCATCTGCGACCAGACAGGCAAAAAGGCCTCGCTCACGGTGGTGATAGGCAATCCCACTCTCGATGCCTCGTGCAAGGATCCGGACGAAGGCAGTACCTCCGTTACTGCGGATGCACAGGGCACTGCGGCACCGGCCGCCGAAGAGTCCTTGTGGCTCTCAAAGAAGGGCAGCTCGGTAACATTAAAGCTGTACCTGACGACCGCCCTCGGAAACACCAATATCACCACCGACAAGATCAAGATCTACGTCGGGCTCTCCGATGTCTCGTTCAACGAGAACGACCGCGTGGAAGCCGAGCGCGGCGCCACCGTCAAGGCCAAGTTCGACAAGAACACGATGCAGCTCACGCTCACCGCGTCCAAGGACGCCGGCAAGACAGCTCTCGTCACCGCCGCATTTACCGATGTGCTGACCAAGGAGATCACGCTGATCGATCTGGTCGAGGTCGATGAAAACGGAGAACTGAAGGTGTGGTAAAGGCATAAAAAAACACGAATTGCGCTATAATCCTCTAACTTATATG
>JAGCSS010000300.1 GCA_017964055.1 Lachnospiraceae bacterium | reverse complement strand
TTGCGATAGTAGGCAGCGGACCTTCGGGACTGGCTGCCGCAAAGGAGCTGAACCGCAGGGGACATCAGGTGACCGTTTATGAAAGACGTGACCGGATAGGCGGACTGCTGCGCTACGGGATACCGAACATGAAGCTCGATAAATCCGTGATAGACCGCAGGCTGGCCCTTATGGAAAAAGCGGGTATAGAGTTTGTAGTAAACGCGGACATAGGTAAGGATATCCCTGCGTCGAAGCTTACCGAAGACTACGACGCCGTGATTCTTGCGTGCGGCGCGTCCAATCCCAGGGACATTAAGGTGCCCGGCAGGGATGCGAACGGGATACGTTTTGCGGTCGATTTCCTCTCGGAGGTCACAAAGCGCCTGCTCGATTCGGGTTTTGAGAAATATCCGACAGAACTTGCGAAGGATAAGCATGTGATCGTTATCGGAGGCGGAGATACGGGCAATGACTGCGTCGGTACGAGCATAAGACTCGGCGCGAAGAGCGTGACACAGCTCGAGATGATGCCTGAGCCTCCGGCAAAGAGGCTTCCGTCCAACTCGTGGCCCGAATGGCCGAGAGTCTTAAAGACGGATTACGGCCAGGAAGAGGCCATATGGAAGTTCGGCTCGGATCCGCGCATCTATCAGACGACAGTCAAAGAATTCATCAAGGATAAAAAGGGCAATGTAAAAGCAGCCGTCCTGATCTCGCTCGAGCCGAAAAAGGACGAGAAAACAGGGCGCATGAACATGGTTCCCATAGAGGGCAGCGAGAAGGAGATACCTGCGGATCTCGTACTGATAGCAGCAGGATTCCTGGGCAGCGAACAGTATGTGACCGACAGCTTCGGAGTGGAGCTCGACGGCAGGACGAACGTTAAGACCGCGCCGGGTGAGCATGCGACTTCGAAGGCAAAGGTATATGTTGCCGGCGATATGCATCGCGGGCAGTCGCTGGTCGTATGGGCGCTTTCCGAGGGCATGAGCGTCGCCGGAGCGGTGGACCGCGATCTGATGGGTTATTCGAATCTGTAATGACATCCATAAGAAAAATCTATGATAAAAGGGAAAAAGAGGTTAACAAATGGCAAGGATCAACGCAAATTACAAAAAGCTCCCGGGCAGTTATCTTTTTTCAACGATCGGGAAAAAGGTGAATGAGTACCGCGAGGCACATCCCGAAGCGAAAATAATCAGACTTGGCATAGGAGACGTGACACAGCCGATAGCGCCGAAGGTGATAGAGACGCTGCACTCGGCTGTGGATGAGATGGGGGACGCATCGACCTTTAAGGGCTACGCTCCGGATCTCGGCTATGAATTCTTAAGGAGCGTGATCGCGGAAAAGGATTACAGGGACAGGGGCTGCGACATTTCCGCCGACGAGATATTCGTCTCAGACGGCGCGAAGTGCGACTGCGGTAATATTCAGGAGATATTTGACGTTGGAAACAGGATCGCCGTGTGCGACCCTGTTTATCCCGTTTATGTGGACTCTAACGTAATGGCGGGCAGGACCGGCGTGTACGATGCGGCTAAGGAGCGTTTTGAGAACGTCATCTACATGCCCTGCACCGCGGAAAACGGATTTGTTCCCGAACTTCCGCAGGAGGTTCCGGACCTGATCTATCTTTGCTTCCCGAACAATCCGACCGGAGCGGTGATCAAAAAGGATGAGCTTCAGAAATGGGTCGATTATGCAAATAAAAATGACAGCATCATACTTTACGATGCGGCCTATGAAGCGTATATTAGTGAAGGGGATGTACCTCACAGCATCTACGAATGCGAGGGAGCGAAGGACTGTGCGATAGAGTTCAGATCGTTCTCGAAGACTGCGGGCTTTACGGGACTGAGGCTCGGATTTACCGTGATCCCGAAGGACCTGACGACCGGAGGGGAGAAGCTCTGGCCGCTGTGGGCGAGAAGGCACGGAACGAAGTACAACGGAGCGCCTTACATTGTGCAGAAGGCCGGAGAAGCCGTTTATTCGCCCGAAGGAAGGCAGCAGGTGCGTGAGCAGATCGCTTACTATATGGGCAATGCCAAGATCATCCTTGACGGACTGAATGCAGCGGGCTTTGAAGTTTCGGGCGGAGTGAACGCGCCGTATATATGGCTTAAGACGCCCGATAACATGACGAGCTGGGAGTTCTTTGACTATCTGCTCTCAGAGGCCAATGTGGTAGGAACTCCGGGATCGGGCTTCGGACCGCACGGAGAGCATTATTTCAGACTGACCGCTTTCGGAAGCAGGGAGAACACGGTCGAAGCGGTTGAGAGATTCAAAACATTATGATGGGGGAGAAGGCGATGGAGAATCGTAAGACAAAGTTTATTTTTGTTACAGGCGGTGTTGTTTCAGGTTTGGGAAAGGGCATCACGGCGGCGTCGCTCGGACGTCTGCTGAAGGCCAGGGGACTTAAGGTCGCCGCGCAGAAGCTTGATCCGTATATCAATGTCGATCCCGGCACTATGAGCCCTTACCAGCACGGTGAGGTATATGTGACCGAGGACGGAGCCGAGACCGATCTGGACCTCGGACATTACGAGCGCTTCATCGACGAGGATCTTACAAAGTACTCGAACCTTACTTCGGGTAAGGTTTACTGGAACGTTCTGAACAAGGAAAGAAGGGGAGAGTATCTGGGCTCGACCGTTCAGGTCATTCCCCATATCACCAATGAGATAAAGGAATTCGTATACCGCGCGGGACGCGAGAAGGACGCCGATATCGTCATCACGGAGATCGGAGGAACGATCGGCGATATCGAGTCGCAGCCTTTCCTCGAGGCGGTAAGACAGATCTCGCTCGAGATAGGAAAGCAGAACGCGCTGTTCATCCATGTTACGCTGGTTCCGTTCCTTCACGGATCGGACGAGCATAAATCAAAGCCCACGCAGCATTCCGTAAAGGAGCTTCAGGGCATGGGCATCAATCCCGATATCATCGTGCTCCGCTGCGACGAGCCGCTTGAGGAGAGCATCTTCAAGAAGATATCGATGTTCTGCAACGTTGAAGACGACTGCGTTATCGAGAATATTACGCTGGACAGCCTCTATGAGGCGCCGCTGATGCTCGAGAAGAGCAATTTCTCGGGCGTTGTCTGCAGAAAGCTCGGTATCTGGGCTCCACAGCCCGATCTGAGGGAGTGGGAGGAGCTGGCCCACCGCATCAAGGGCAGACATAAGGACGTTACGATCGCTCTCGTCGGCAAGTATGTGCAGCTACACGACGCGTATCTTTCGGTAGCGGAGGCGCTCACACACGCCGGCTTCGCGCTCAACGCGAAGGTACATATCGAGTGGATCGATTCCGAGGAACTCAACGAGGCGAATTATAAAGAGAGGCTGAGCGTGGCACAGGGCATCATAGTTCCCGGCGGTTTCGGAGACCGCGGCATCGAGGGCATGATCCTCTCGGCAAAATACGCGCGTGAGGAGAAGATCCCTTATCTTGGAATATGCCTCGGAATGCAGATATCCGTTATCGAATTCGCAAGACATGTCGCGGGAATCGCCGACGCCTGCTCGGGTGAAGCCACCAACGCGACCGAGCACAAGGTCATCGACTTCATGCCCGGACAGTCCGATGAGGTGGATAAGGGCGGTACGCTCAGACTTGGAAGCTATCCCTGCGTGATCGGCGCCGGAACGCTGATGGAGCGCTGCTACGGCCAAAAGGAGATCACGGAGAGACACCGTCACAGATACGAATTCAACAACGATTACAGAGAGGTGCTGACAAAGGCCGGTCTTGTTCTTTCGGGAATCTCGCCCGACGGCAATCTGGTCGAGACCGTGGAGATCGCAGATCATCCCTTCTTCCTCGGCGTACAGTACCATCCCGAATTTAAATCAAGACCGAACAGGCCGCACCCTGTATTTAAGGTCTTTGTGGAAGCTTCGTTAAAAAAAGGCAGTGAGGAATAAAACAGGATGAAAAGAGAAGAAATCAACATACGCGATCCCTTCGTGCTTGTGCACGAAGGGAAATACTATCTGTACGGCACACGCGGAGCGGAGTGCTGGGGAAAGGGTACGGGACTCGATGTGTATGTGAGCACGGATCTCGAGGAATTTGACGGTCCGTTCGTTTGTTTCACACCTCCTGCGGATTTCTGGTCCGATATGAACTACTGGGCACCCGAGGTGCACAAATATGAGGGGAGCTTTTATATGTTCGCCTCGTTCAAGGCAGAGGGAGTATGCAGGGGTACGCAGATATTAAAGGCAGACAGTCCTTTGGGACCGTTCGTGCCTCACTCCGACGGACCCGTAACTCCCAGTGACTGGGAGTGCCTCGACGGAACTCTTTATATCGAGACGGCCGAGGATAACAGGCCCTACATGATATTCTGTCACGAATGGGTCCAGGTAAGGGACGGCGAGATCTGCGCGGTGGAGCTCACCCGCGATCTCAAAGCGGCGGTCGGAGAGCCGAAACTTCTTTTCCGTGCGTCGGAGGCACCCTGGATCA
>JAGCSS010000299.1 GCA_017964055.1 Lachnospiraceae bacterium | reverse complement strand
CTAAATACACATCCTCATTCTACGGCAAATTTGAAATCAATACACCTGAAGAAGCATATCGTGCTGTAATGGACTTTTGCGAAAGATATTGCGGTAAAGGTGGAATCGAACAGTTCCATTGTTCAGGTCGAGATGCTGCAATTTGTGATAAAATCAAAGAGCAAATTTGCAGAGACTTCAATCGAAAACAAGGAAAAAAACGCAATGAACACAGAAAGAAGCCGCACATTTTACGCAGCTTTGTTAATGATGAATTACGAAATCATGCTCTTTTAGTTTTAGCAATGATGCGGCAATAGAAATGTCGTGCGGACTATTGTCCATTTTTTCATAATTCAGGGTTCCAGCATATCTGGTATTTTCTATGCAACGAGTAATCGCATCAACATCAACACTTATTTTGAGCTCTTTTAATATGCAAGCGATCATTTCTTCGAGTATTTCTATCTTTGATACAGGCTCGTCTTGATCTTCGTTATCCTGATTGATGTAGCCGACATCATATTCTTTACTGAGATCGAACAAAGTCTGAGGTTTTTTTATCCACTCTTCAAACGACAAATCTAATTCGTGCCCGAAAAAATGATTGTGAAATCTACAAAAATCTTGAAATGATTCATAGTTCTCTTGAAGAATTGTACTCAAAAGTCATCAATTTACATGATTATATGAAAGAAGAAAAAAAGACGGGAAACGCCTAATATCAACGTTTCCCATCATTTTTCAGACAGTAGCGAAGGGGGGATTTGAACCCTCGACACCGCGGGTATGAACCGCGTGCTCTGGCCAACTGAGCTACTTCGCCATAATAAACTGAGGAAGTCTTGCTTCGAAAACACCTCAGCAAGACCGTAACCGGCTTCGCCGTCCAAACTTTGAAAAGATGCGTTGAACCATCGCTATCTTTTCAAATCGAAGTTTGGATGGATTCTCCGCAGTGCGGAGAATCCAGTTACTGGGACCTATAGGGCTCGAACCTATGACCCTCTGCTTGTAAGGCAGATGCTCTCCCAGCTGAGCTAAGATCCCATATGCGACACTTACCGCCGCAACATCAGATATTATATTGCGCCCGTTATCCTTTGTCAAGAAGAATATTTCGGTTTCATAAAAATTTTTCTTCGCTTTTTTATGAAAAAAGCATAAATAGATTTACAAAACGACAGAAAATCTATATTATATATTAGGCGGACAATGTCCGCATAAATAGTGAAAGGGAGTTAAGACGATGCAGGAACGTGTGGCCCGGGCTACGCTCGGAAGACTGCCGGACTATTTGCAGTATGTAAGAAGTATTGAGACAGAGACTATCTCGGCGACCAGGATAGCGAATGCACTCGGACTCGGTGAGGTTCAGGTGCGTAAGGATCTGGCCGCGGTATGCGGAAGCGGAAGACCGAAGATCGGTTACGAGACTGCCGCGCTCATCAAGGACCTTGAGGATATGCTCGGAGTGCGCACCTGTACCGGCGCGGTCATAATCGGAGCAGGTAAGCTCGGACTTGCGCTTCTCGGATATAAGGGCTTTAAGGAATACGGCATAGAGATAAAGGCCGCTTTTGACACGGACAACGCGAAATGCGGAGTGGGTCCCGACGGTCTGGAAATATACCCTCTGGACAAATGCGAGTCAT
This sequence comes from Lachnospiraceae bacterium, assembly GCA_017964055.1. Lineage (GTDB taxonomy): Bacteria > Bacillota > Clostridia > Lachnospirales > Lachnospiraceae > RUG11977. The sequence goes on along the minus strand of JAGCSS010000299.1, from coordinate 8,278 downwards.
TCTGCCGCGAGAACGGCATCAAGCTCGCTATCCTTACCGTGCCCGCAGCTGCGGCGCAGCAGACCTGCGACATGATCATTGCGGCCGGTATAAAGGGCATACTCAATTTCGCGCCCTGTAAGCTTAAGGTACCCGAGGACGTTAACGTAAGGCAGGAGAACCTTGCGCTCTCGCTCGCGCATCTTAACGTTATTACGGGCGATTGATGTCCGTACGGCGGAAAATGTATCAGGAAAAGGACTACCGTTATGAGAGTTGGAACGGGTTATGACGTACACAGGCTGACCGAAGGGCGTGACCTGATCATCGGCGGAGTGAATATCCCCTATGAGCTGGGACTGCTCGGACATTCGGATGCCGATGTGCTCCTGCATGCGATAATGGATGCCATGCTCGGGGCCGCAGCGCTCGGAGACATCGGGACGCATTTTCCCGACAGCGACGCAAAATATAAGGATATATCGAGCCTGCTCCTGTTAAAGGAGACCGGTGAGCTGATAGGATCAAAGCTCTACATCGTGGGCAATATCGACGCCACTGTCATTGCGCAGCGGCCGAAGCTGGCTGCCTATATACCGCAGATGCGGAAGAATATAGCCGACACGCTCGGGATAGATGAGGACCGCGTGAACATCAAGGCTACGACCGAGGAAGGACTCGGATTTACCGGTGAGGGTCTCGGGATCGCGGCACAGGCGGTATGCCTGCTGGAAAATGTTGCCGACATGACGATGGCGGCACCGGCGGCAGGCTGCGGAGGATGCGGCAGAACCTGTCCGATGCGCGGATGACATATTTTGACGTTGCCGGATGCGGATAAGCGGATCCGGGGAGGAGAGATAATGAAAGAGAAAATGATCGAAGGCTTTAAAAAAGTATTCGGAGGAGACGGAGATATCAGGGTATTTTTTGCTCCCGGCAGAGTCAATCTGATCGGAGAGCATACCGACTATAACGGGGGTCATGTATTTCCCTGTGCGCTGACCATCGGAACCTACGCGGCGGTGCGCAAGAGAAACGACCGCACACTCAGGTTTTACTCGGAGAATTTCGAGGAGGTCGGCGTTATCGAGAGCTCGATCGACGATCTTGTGAACAGACCCGAAGAGCAGTGGACCAGATACGCAAAGGGCGTTATCTGGGCATTTAAGGAGCACGGCTTTGCTGCCGATACGGGCTTTGATTTTTACTGTAAGGGAACCATTCCGAACGGCTCGGGGCTTTCTTCGTCGGCATCGCTCGAGATACTTGTTGCAAAGGTACTCATCGAACTTTTCGGCTTTGACACCGATATGTTCAATTCGGCGATCTACGGGCAGTACGCAGAGAATAAATACGTCGGAGTCAACTGCGGCATCATGGACCAGTTCGCGATTGCGATGGGCAAAAAGGACAGCGCCATCTTCCTTGACACCGCGACGCTCAAATACGAATATGTTCCGGTGAAGCTGGACGGCATCCGTCTGGTCATCGGCAATACAAATAAAAAGAGAGGCCTCGGGGATTCAAAGTACAACGAGCGCCGCGCGGAGTGCGAGCATGCGCTCTCGCAGATACAGACCGTATGCAATGCGGCGTCATGGGGAGCACTCGACGAGGCGGGCTTCGAGAAGTGCAGATCCGCGATCACCAGCCCCGTTGAGGCAAAGCGCGCAAAGCATGCCGTATACGAGAACAGAAGGACGATAGAGGCCGTTGAGGCACTCGGAAGGAACGATATCGCGAGATTCGGCGAGCTGATGAACGCATCGCATGTCTCGCTGCGCGACGACTACGAGGTTACCGGCAAAGAGCTCGACACGCTTGTTGAGGCGGCATGGGAGCAGCCCGGAGTCATCGGCGCGCGCATGACCGGGGCAGGCTTCGGAGGCTGTACGGTCAGCATGGTAAGAGCGGAAAAGGTAGACGATTTCATCAAGAATGTCGGAAGGATCTATGCCGAAAAGATAGGCTACGATGCCGACTTTTATGTAGTGGATATAGGTGACGGACCTGTTGAATTGTAAGGGATATTGCGTATGAAGTTGAAAAAGCTTATTTCATTGTTTTTAATAGCGTGTCTGGCGCTCGGAACTCTGGCGGGATGCTCGGACGCGGACCTTAAGACCAGCGTCAGGGACAGCATCGCTGAGGACGGCAGGAGTCTTGCCGGCTCCGACGAGCGTACAAAGACCGTGCTGGCGGCGGAAAACTCCGTGAATATCGACGAGATCGCGGCTCCCGAGCCCTCGCCTGATGATGTCTGCGTAGATGATTCGGGCGCGGAAGACGGCATTTCCGATGCCGCGTTTACGGTGGCAAATGCGCTGCTTTCCTCTGATTATGCCACGGATCTGGAGACACAGCTGGTGAATTTCTATATCAGCGAGCATTATGAGACGGTCTCGGCGTATGCCGCGGCAAATCCGGATCTTTTTGATGATGAGACCGATCCCGATACGGAAACCTTCGATCTTTCCACGATCGATCTTTCCACGATCGAGTTCTTGAAGCTATACTACAACGGCGTTTCCGACCCGACGGTCGCATACATCCAGCAGCTGCTGATGGATCTGGGATTCATGGAGTCCGCGGAGCCCACGCAGTACTACGGAAGCATCACGACGCAGGCGGTCAAGCTGTTCCAGCGACAGAACGAACTGAAGGAAGACGGCGTGCTCGGCGAGGAGAGCTTAGGCATTCTCCTTTCGGGAGAGGCAAAGCATTATACGGCAAAGCTCGGCATGGTGGGCGATGATATCAAGCGCATCCAGCAGCGTCTCTACGAGCTCGGCTATCTCGATTCCAAGAAATCGATAAACGGCAGATTCGACGAGTCCACCGATAAGGCCGTAAAGGCCCTGCAGTCGGCAAACTGGCTCGACGCGGACGGTAAGGTCGGAGAAATGACCATAGAGCTGATGTACAGCGACGAGGTTGTGGCAAATCTCTTAAGCTTCGGCGACCGGAGCGATGTGGTGCTCGAGTGTCAGAAGCGGCTGAAGGAGCTCGGTTATCTGACCACCGCACCCGACGGAAACTACGGAAACGATACCCTTGCGGCGGTCAAGCTCTTCCAGTCGCGCAACAATCTGGTCGTTGACGGTTACCTCGGACCCAGCACACGCGATGTTCTCGACAGCGGCAGCGCGGTTCCGAACGGTCTGCTGATCGGCGATGAGGGCGATACCGTAAAACGTGTACAGCAGCTGCTCATCAAGTACGGCTACATGAGCAACGGCAGCGATACCGGATACTTCGGCGAAGTGACCGATAAGGCTGTAAAGGCATTCCAGAAAAAGAACGGTCTCTCCGTTGACGGTAATGTCGGCGCAAAGACCATGGCAAAGCTCACCGGCAGCAGCGTGGTAAAGGCAAACGATACCACGACGGGCGGCGGAGGCGGCAACGGCGGCGGAGCGGTAGATACCGGATACGCGGGATCGGGTTCCGTTGAGGCACTCTTAAAGGTTGCTCTCTCGAAGCTCGGCTGTAAGTATGTATGGGGCGCTAAGGGACCCAACCAGTTCGACTGTTCCGGCTTCGTTTACTGGTGTCTGAACCAGGTCGGCGTAAAGCAGAGCTATATCACATCAAAGGGCTGGCGTACGGTCGGCAAATATAAGAAGATCACGAACTACAGCAGCTTAAAGGCAGGAGATATCATCGTGGTTACCGGTCATGTCGGCATCATCGGCGAGAACGGGACCGTTATCGACGCATCCTCCTCGCAGGGCAAGATCTGCCACAGAAAGCTCAGCTCGTGGTGGTCCTCGAGATTTATCTGCGGATGGCGCATATTTGAATAAGATACTATTCACAGATAACCTGTGAGGGTACAAACCGCAAGCATGCTTGCGGTTTGCAGCAGCACAGGTTATACTGCGGAGGCTGGACAAGATAAACGAGTAAACATAAGCCGCGTAAGCGGCGTCTTCCGGCATTTGCCGGAAGGTTTATGAGTGTTCTTGGACAGCTGTGAATAGTATCATTCATGAAAATGGAAAGTAAGGAATCAAAAATGGGCTTAATAGCTTTCATCAAAGAGGAGATGCAGGTCGTGATGGAGCGTGACCCGGCGGCCAAGTCGGCGTGGGAGGTCTTCCTCTACCCGGGCTTCCGTGCGATAATCAGGCACCGGTTCGAACACAAACTGTATCTTAAAAAGCATTATTTCCTCGCACGCTGGCTCTCACAGCGCACGGCGCGCAGGACAGGCATAGAGATCCATCCGGGCGCCACGATCGGAAAGGGACTTTTCATCGATCACGGCACCGGAGTGGTGATAGGCGAGACCACGATCATCGGCGACAATGTGACGCTCTATCAGGGCGTGACTTTGGGAGGTACCGGTAAGGAGACCGGCAAGCGCCATCCGACCATCAGGGACAATGTCATGATCGGCTCGGGCGCAAAGGTGCTCGGATCGTTCACGGTCGGCGAGAATTCGCTGATCGGCGCGGGCTCCGTCGTACTTCAGGAGGTACCCGCGAACTGTACGGTAGTCGGAGTGCCCGGTCGTGTAGTTAAGCTCGATCAGGTACGCATCCCGAGAGAGACTATGGATCAGGTACATCTGCCCGATCCCGTTATGGCTGCTCTGAACGAGCTGCGCAGCCAGAATGAAGTGCTCAAAGATGAGCTCGCAAAATGCAGGGCGCACTGCAGTGAGGGCAGCGCGGCCGACAGTTTGCGGCAGGAACAAAAGGAGAATTGCTGAAATGAAACTTTATAATACACTTACAAGGACCGTTGAGGAGTTCGTTCCGAATGTCGAAGGCAAGGTCGCTATGTACACCTGCGGCCCTACGGTTTACCATTTCGCGCACATCGGAAACCTGCGCAGCTATATCTGCGAGGATGTGCTTGAGAAGACGCTGCGTTACAGCGGATACGATGTAAAAAGAGTCATGAACATCACCGACGTCGGACATCTTTCGGATGACGGCGACAACGGCGAGGACAAGATGGTCAAGGGCGCGCAGCGCGAGCACAAGACCGTTATGGAGATCGCGGCATACTACACGAAGTGCTTCTTCGATGACTGCGCAAAGCTCAACATCAAGACGCCCGATGTCGTGGAGCCCGCGACCAACTGCATCCCCGAGTTCATCCATATGATCGAAAAGCTTCTCGATAAGGGCTATGCATACAAGTCCGGTGAGAATGTTTATTTCGATACATCAAAGCTTAAAGAATACTATGTTTTCGGCGCGCAGAACGAGGACGAGCTCATGGTGGGCGTCCGCGACGATGTTACCGAAGATCCCAACAAGCGCAACAAAAACGATTTCGTGCTCTGGTTCACCAAGTCAAAATTTGAGGACCAGGCGCTCAAGTGGGACAGCCCTTGGGGCGTCGGATATCCCGGCTGGCATATCGAGTGCTCGTGCATCAGCATGAAGCATCTCGGCGAATATATGGACATTCACTGCGGCGGCGTGGACAACATTTTCCCGCACCACACGAATGAGATCGCGCAGTCCGAGTCTTATCTCGGACATAAGTGGTGCAATTACTGGTTCCACGTTCAGCACCTCAACGACCGCGAGGGCAAGATGAGCAAGTCAAAGGGCAATATCCTGACCGTTTCCGTTGTTCAGGAAAAGGGCTACGATCCGCTCGTTTACAGATTTTTCTGCCTTCAGTCGCATTACCGCAAGCCTCTCGAGTTCTCCTGGGATGCTCTGGACAATGCGAACGCGGCATACCAGAAGCTTAAGAAACGCTGCGTCGAGATAGCGAAGGAAGCAGGAGACGCCGCTCCGGACAAGGCCGTATTTGACGAGTGGAAGGCAAAGTTCATCGACGTGATCGGCAACGACATCAACACTTCGATGGCCACCACGCTCGTATATGACGTGATAAAGGCTGATATGAGCGCGGCTACGAAGGCAGCTCTCATCAACAGCTTTGACGAGGTACTCGGACTCGACCTGACCGTTGAGAAGGCTTCGGCGGAGCCTGAGGTTGACGCTGAGCTGGCGGCTTACGTCGAGGAGCAGATCGAGCTCCGCAAGGCGGCCAAAAAAGAAAAGAATTTCGCCCTGGCCGACGAGATCAGAGCAAAGCTCCTTGAAAAGGGCGTAGTTCTCGAGGATACGAGAGAGGGCGTCAAGTGGCATCTGGCGTGACGCCGGCATAGTGCAGGAAAAGGGATCGGCAGCAGATATAATGCAGCGGTTACCACAACGGAACAGGAGAAACGGATTTGGCTGACGCAGATTTACTGAGCGAGATAATCGCGGCGCGCGGGCTTGACAGAAAGGACCCCAGGACGATTCCGGGGCTTACGCTCGCGTACCTCGGAGACTGCATCTATGAGCTGATAATCAGGTCGGCGCTCGTTGAGCAGGGCATTATGCATGTGAGCGACCTGAACAAAGCCGCCGTGGCGCAGGTGCGCGCGGGGGCCCAGGCAAAGCTCATGCAGGGCATAGAGGATAAGCTGACCGAGGACGAGCGCGCGGTCTATCACCGCGGACGCAATGCGAAATCGGCGAGCATCCCGAAGAACGCATCGGTTGCGGAGTACCGCGCGGCCACGGGCTTTGAGGCACTGCTCGGATACCTGTATCTGAAGGGTGAGACAGGGCGGATACTCGAGCTCATCGCACCGGAGCAGGATCGGACCGGCTGTGAAAAGTGATCCGGAGGATATACATGAGATTCGAAGAATTGACGATAGAGGGCCGTAACGCGGTCATAGAGGCCTTCAGGGCCGGCAGGACGATAGATAAGCTGTTTATCCTCGAAAACTGCCAGGACGGGCCGATTAAGAGCATTCTGCGCGAGGCCTCAAAGCAGGACGTGATCGTCCAGAAGGTTTCGAGGGAAAGACTCGACCAGATGTCGCAGACACACAATCATCAGGGCGTCATCGCTTTTGCGGCGGCCTATGATTACGCGACGGTTGAAGATATCCTCAAGGCAGCGCGGGACAAGAACGAGCAGCCGTTCATATTCATGCTGGACGGCATCGAGGATCCGCACAATCTGGGCGCGATCATCAGGACCGCGAACCTTGCCGGCGCACACGGAGTCATCATCCCGAAGAGACGCGCCGTGGGACTTACGTCCACGGTCGCAAAAACCTCGGCGGGCGCATTGAATTACACTCCCGTGGCCAAGGTCACGAACCTGACCGCCACGATGGAGGAGCTCAAAAAAGAGGGACTCTGGTTCGTCTGTGCCGATATGGGCGGGGATACGATGTACAACTGTAATCTCAAAGGCCCCATCGGGCTGGTGATCGGCAATGAGGGTGAGGGCGTTTCCCGCCTCGTGCGCGAGCACTGCGACATCATCGCATCGATCCCTATGAAGGGCGACATCGATTCGCTGAACGCTTCTGTTGCCGCGGGTGTCCTGGCTTACGAGATCGTGCGTCAGCGCGCATTGGACAAGTAACAGTTTTTATGCTATAATTCCGCCAAGGCAGGGGAACATCGCCTGCCGGCGGTTATATACCGTGTCCGTAGCAGCTGCCCATGGCAGTGCTAATCCAAGCGGATGAGGTTTTGGGGTTTATATGTACGTTCTGAAGATTGATTTTCCCACGGGTATCGCTTATTTTACCGGCAAGAAAAAGGTTGTCCAGGGCACAGAGTCGCCGGGACTGACCGACATGCTCGGACAGGCGCGCCTGTTTGAGACCGAGGAAGAGGCAGCCAAGTTCTGCAAGATGCTGATCAAAAAGTACGACATGGAGTTCTACTACACCGACATGGACGGCACCGCAGAGGCACCCAAATCCGAGGAGGATGAGTTCATCGTGGACCTGACCGAGGAGATCTCGGGCGAGATCGAGAAGGCTCTCGCAGAGGGAGACACTTCCGACGAGCCTGCCCAGGACGCATAAATACAGGCTTTTCGGCCACTCCCCGGAGAGTGCAAAATTGTTTTAATAATTTCGAAAATTCATGTTGACATTTCCGTTTCAAGATGATAATATAATCTGCGGACTTCGAAAGAGGTTGGGCTTGCTGCTATAGCTCAGTCGGTAGAGCGCATCCTTGGTAAGGATGAGGTCACCAGTTCAAATCTGGTTAGCAGCTCTTAAATTGGCTGGCTTTGCAGTACAATTTAATATGTGATCGAGGTGTGGCTCAGTTTGGCTAGAGCGCCACGTTAGGGACGTGGAGGCCGCTGGTTCAAGTCCAGTCACCTCGACGAGTTGAAAAGTTCGGGAATCCGCTAAATAAGCGGGTTCCCGAGTTTCTTTTATGTCTTCAAAAACCATTTTATGGTAAACTTTGGTAAACAATCTCTGCAAAGCCGCATAAACACTGGGGTTGCG
>JAGCSS010000001.1 GCA_017964055.1 Lachnospiraceae bacterium | reverse complement strand
CCTATCTTCTTGTCCGGATATACCATTACGCTGTCGCCTATCTTGAACTGCGGTGCCGGTTTCGGTGTATTTACCGGCTTTTTATGCCTTTGAACCTTCCTGTTTTCACTTTTGGAGATGTCGGCGTTATTCCTGAAGCTGTATGTTTCCAGAGCTTCCTTGCCGTATGCGGCTTCTACCGCTACCTTCAGCATGCTCTCCGGCATTCCGAGGCGGTCCGCGATATAGAAGGCACAGCTCTCTCCGGCTTCTCCTATCACCATTTTGTATGTAGGCATCAATGTTTCGCGGTCAAAAGTCATCCTGGCGTTTATGATTCCCTGCTGTCTTTCCGCATATTCCTTGATCTCCGGATAATGGGTCGTTACCAGGAAATTTGCTCCGCTTTTGCGTAATTCTTCAAGAATCGCGGTTGCTATTCCCATGCCTTCGGCAGGGTCAGTACCGGAGCCTAACTCGTCCATTATAACAAGGCTTTCCCTGTTTACTTTTCCAAGTATCTCGAGAACATTTTTGATGTGCGCCGAGAATGTGGACAGGTTTTCGGAAATATTCTGTCCGTCCCCGATATCGCTTAAATAGCCGGAATTCATGCAGATATCCGCTTCAAGACACGGAACATGGAGCCCGCACTGGGCCATATAGCTTGTCAGCATTACCGTTTTTATCGATACGGTCTTGCCTCCCGTGTTAGGTCCCGTGATAACGATCCCTCGTATCGTCTCCCCACCTTCCGCGCTAAAACCAAGATCAAAATTGAGCGGTACATTTATGCTCCTGTCCATCAGAGGATGTCTTGCTTCTTTCAAGACTATCCTTCTTTCAAGATTGATATTGGGCTCCACACAGTCAAGGTCTATACTCAGCTTTCCCTTGGAAAATATGAGATCCAGTTTTTCCATCATTCTCATATTTTCTTCCATGACAGGAATCGCATCCGACACAAGTGCCGAAAGGGTATACAGGATCCTGTAAACCTCGTTTTCTTCTTCCACACGCAGCAGCTGCAGCTCTTCGTAGTATTTACCAAGAGCGGCAGGTTCAACGAAAACCGTATTGCCCGTGGCTGACTTATCCATAACGGTGCCGGGGATCCTGTACCGGTATTCTTTTTTGACCGGAACGCAGACTCTTCCGTTTCTCAATGTATAGAAGGTATCCGCCATGCAGTCTTTGTTGTTCCTTATGACCTGCTCCGCCTTCTGTTTTATGTTTTCCTCGGCATGGATTATCCGGGTCCTGACATCATACAGGACGTTAGACGCATGATCGTCCACCTCTTCGCATCTGATCTGCCTGCATATCTCCTCTCGCAGATCATTTATTTCATCAAGGTTTTCATCATAATACGCAAGCGGATTCTCATACTGCCTGCCTCTGGCGAGATAATACTTTAATCGCTCTACCGCAACCAGGACTTTTTCCACGCGCTCAAGCTGGTACGGAGTAAGACACGCTCCTTTACCTGCTTCCGTCAGGATCTTCCGGACCTCGGTCACATCCTGCAGCGGAGGATTCCCAAGGTTTTCCATCATTTTCCTGCTGTTGGTAGTTTCGCGAAGCTTTACGTTCAGCTCCGCTTCATCAAGGAAAATCGACGTATTCGCTATTTCATCTTTAGCAGCTCCCGTAACCGCAAGCTGCGCCCATATTTCTTTTATTTTATCAAATTCTATCTGTTGTTCTGTATTCATTTCTGTTTCTCCGATATTATACCATAATCTTAATGTGGTTTGCGTATGACAATACCGATGAATGACAGATATTCGCCCAAACCTCTGTCGAAATATCCTTTATCTCTTATTCCGTACTCGTGTCCGGACTCAAACCAGTCATTCCATGCTTCATCGAAGCAGTCAAGATCAAAATCCATGACCACCTCATAGTCATTGCTGTTGTCAAATAAGTTCATCCACCACTTTCTTGAGTGGAAGGTTTCAAGATCGTCTCTGCTGCCCCCAAACCACTCGAGTAAAGCTTCTTCCTGCTCAGAGTTAAGCTCTTCTTTAAGACCGGGCATAGCTACTACCAGTACTCCGTCCTTTTTCAGGAAAGGAAGCACCTTCTCTTCTAAAACGCCTTTCTTAGCTGCAAAGTAATGAAACGCGTCTATACTCACGATCGCATCAAAATATCCGTGCGCATAAGGCAGATCGCGGGCATCGGCATGAATGGGGATGATACGGTCTTCAACGCCCCATTTCCTAAAGTTTTCAGCGTTCTGTTCAGCCGGGATCCAAAGGTCTGTAGCAAAAACATTCACCTTTGCTTCCTTTGCCAGAAACAGGCTGGTGATGCCCATTCCACATCCCAGATCCATAACGCGGCCGCCTTCCTTCAACGGATATTTTTCAAGCATTTCATCCAGCAGTCTTAAACTGTTCGGTCCCATTAAATATTCCTTCGTAAAAAATTCTCTGTAATTCTCACATCTTGTGTTAGTATTCGTTTTCATTTTTACCCTCCAAAACAATAAAAGCCATGACATCCTGACGCAAAGATATCATGGCTCTGAAATATAAATATATACAATGATCCGCATAGAGAGGAAACCTCCCTATGAACGAGGTATGTATCCATGATATTAAGCGTACTGAAAGAAAGCTAATGGCAACCATGCCATTAACCCAATTATTACTGTTTCTCTTAGTTCAGAAAAAACAGCAATGGTTATCTTACCACGCTTAACATAAAATACCTCGTCTTTCTTAAGTTATTTACCGCATTCCCTTTATAACACCAAAACGGGATGTTGTCAATTTTTGTCTTAAGCTCCGTTCATTATCAGTCGCCTTCAAGTTCATCGTTTTCTATGAGTGAGATCATTATATTCGCGATCTTCGGATCGAACTGCTTTAGTCGATATATTTCCTTCAAAAATGCCTACAAACCGCAGAAACAGGCTATTCTCGGCTCAGCAAGCAAACGGTCTCGACATGTCCCGTCTGCGGGAACATATCCACGCACTTTGCCTTCTCCAATTTATATCCGCCTGCCTGCAGGGGACCGAGGTCGCGGGCAAGGCTCACGGGATTGCAGGAAATATAGACAATGCGGTCAACGCCGTATGCAATGATCTTGTCGAGTGCCTTCGGATGGATGCCTTCACGGGGCGGGTCGAGCACGATAAGGTCGGGCTTGTCCTCTATGGTATCGAGGACCTTGAGTACATCGCCGCAGATAAACTCGCAGTTGGAGATGTTATTGAAGTTAGTATTGTCACGGGCCGATTCAACAGCCTCCGCGACGATCTCCACGCCGATCACCTTTTTTGCAACGGGTGCCAGGACCTGAGCTATGGTGCCTGTGCCGCTGTATAGATCGAAAACTACCTTATCGCCGGTATCTCCGATGAAATCGCGTGCCGTGCTGTAGAGCACCTCAGCGCCGCGCGAATTGGTCTGGAAGAATGAGAATGTAGATATCCTGAAAAAGAGTCCGAGCAGCTCTTCGATAAGAAAATCCTTGCCAAAAAGTATGTCGGTGTGCTCCGCTTTTACCGCATCCGCATTATCGTCATTGACAGAATGCAGAATGCCGACGATGCTGCCGTTGAGATTCAGCCCGCGCAGGCGGTCGCGCAGCTTGCCCATGAATTCGGTCTCGGTAATGATGCCGTCGGTCCACTGCGATGTAGTGATAAGATTGACCAGTATCTCGCCGGTCATCGTCGCCCTGCGGATCAGCAGATGGCGCAGATATCCTCTGTGCGTGAGCTTATGTGCGTAGGTGAGCCCGAACTCGCGCGCCAGCTCAACGACGCATTTGATGATCGTATTGTAGTCGCTGTCAACGATCGCGCAGTCCGTGATCTGCAGGATATCGTAAAAACTGCCCTTTTTATGGAGCCCGAGCGTCAGCTCTCCGTACTTGCAAGAATCGCCGAAGCTGAATTCCATCTTGTTGCGGTAAGCTCTGTCGGTCGGACTCGGTACGATGCCCTGAAACTCGTATTCGCCCTCCACAGCATTGTCCAGCAGACGCTTTACCTGACCGGATTTGAGTTCGAGCTGGTCGCGGTATGCGATCCTCTGGTACGAGCATCCTCCGCACTGACCGAAATGAGGGCACAGCGGCTCTGCGGTCTCGATAGGTGAAGGCTCGAGGACCTCCTTCAGATTACCCTCTGCCCTGCCGTTTCTGACCTTTCCGATCGTAAACTTTATCTTCTGCCCCGGGAGCGCATTTTTCACGCAGACTTTTTCACCGTCGACGTAAACTATCCCCTTATTTGGAAAATCCGTGCGCTCTACCGTTCCTGTATATTCCATTCCTTTTTTTACTGCCATTTTCTCTCCTCTTTAGCTGCGGTTTTTATTGTATATTCGATTTATTTTACCATAACACGGAGCATAATGCACGTCAGAGTGACGATTCCTCTTTACTTTAGCTCTTCGAAGTGTTAAAATATTATTGTAGTAAACAAACGAAGGAGTATCATCATGAATCAGAAAATACATACCGAGGCGGTCAGTTATCTGTTTGAGGCAGTCCTAAGCCTTAAGGACGAAAACGAATGCTATACCTTTTTCGAGGATATCTGCACCATCAACGAGCTCTTATCGCTGGCACAGCGTTTCGAGGTCGCTTCGATGCTCCGCTCCGGCAAAACCTATCTTGACATCGCTGAGAAGACCGGCGCTTCCACTGCTACCATCAGCCGCGTAAACCGTTCCTTAAACTACGGCAATGACGGCTATGACATGGTATTTAAGCGTATTTCACCCGCACCGGACGTTAAGCATGATAAAAAAGATTAAGCCTATGCTGCTGCGCGCGATAGCTGCCCTGCCGCTCCTGATAGCCGCCTTTCTCTGCATCCGTTACAGTTTTACGATAATCGCTGTCGGGTCCGGCTCTCATTTTTTCATCTTCTGGGATGTATGCGGCGCTGTTCTTGCATTGCTCGGGATCTCTGTATTCACGGGCTTTTTTTCGCGTATCCCGACTGCCGTAAAGGCGGTCTTTTTTTCTCTGACCGGCGTTCTCGCCATACTGTTCGTCGTTATAGTTTCCCTGATCCTTTCCTGCTATAAAAAAGAGGCCAGCAGCGGACTCGACTATATTATAGTTCTGGGCGCCCAGGTGCGCACCGACGGCCCGAGTGCCGTTCTCTCATTTCGTCTTCAGGCGGCCCTTGAATACCTTAACGCCAATCCCACGACAAAATGCATAGTTTCCGGCGCTCAGGGTTCGAACGAGCCCTGCACCGAGGCATCCGCCATGCGTGACTGGCTCGTATCCCACGGCATAGAAAAAGACCGCATCCTCCTTGAAGAAAATGCGGTCAACACGCGTCAGAATATATCTTACAGCAAAGAAATGATCCCCGAGGGCTCCTCGATCGGCATCGTGACCAACCGTTTCCACATGTACAGAGCTCTCTTCCTCTGCCGCAAGTTCGGGATCTCCGATCCCTCGCCCATAAATGCCTACTCCTTACCCAAGTACGAACCCAACAACGTCGTACGGGAGTTTTTCGGAGTATTGAAGGACTTTATATTTTAGCACTTTTATACATTCATTGAGAAAATATCCTCGAGCTCTTCTCTCGTGAGAAGGTTGATGAATACCTCCTTCGACTGGATCACGGAATCCGAGAGCTCCTTCTTTTTCTGCTGGAGCTTGTAAATATTCTCCTCAACCGAATTCCTGGTCAGCAGTTTCAGCACATATACATTGCTGGTCTGTCCGATACGGTACGCGCGGTCGGTCGCCTGGTCCTCCACCGCGGGATTCCACCAGGGATCGTAATGAATGACCGTATCCGCTCCGATCAGATTCAGTCCCGTGCCGCCCGCCTTCAGCGAGATCAGGAACACGTCGCATTCGCCCGCGTTGAAGCGTTTTGCCATGTCGAGACGGTCCTCCGGATCGGTCTGTCCGTCTAGATAAAAATACTTGATCTCCCTTGTATCGAGCTCCTTGCGGATGATCTCGAGCATACTCGTAAACTGTGAGAAAACTAGCGTGCGGTGACCGTTCGCTATGGCGTTGTCCAGCTGCGTCATAAGGAGTTCGAGCTTTCCGCTGCCTCCGTTGTAATTCTCTATAAATGTGCCGGGATGACAGCATATCTGGCGCAGGCGCGTAAGAGCCGCCAGTATCTTGATCTGGCTCTTTTCTATGCCGTTCTGGTTGATCTCTCCGAACAGATCCGTCCTGATCTGACTCAGATACGACAGGTATACCTTCTTCTGTTCCTCAGTCATCGTCGCGATCATCTTCTCTTCGAGCTTGCCCGGAAGTTCCTTCAGCACATCCTTCTTCATACGGCGCATGATGAACGGCCGTATCCTCGTGTTCAGACTCTCCAGTACCTCCGTATCGCCCGCGATGATGGGTTTCTCATATCTCGCGGCAAACCTCGAATGCGCCATCAGGAAATTCGGCATGATAAAGTCGAATATCGACCAGAGCTCTGAAAGCGAATTCTCTATCGGAGTACCGGTAAGCGCAAATCTGTGCTCGGCACGGAGCAGCTTTACCGACTGCGCGTTAAGGGACGCGGCATTCTTGATGAACTGCGCCTCATCCAGGAATATGGTCTCAAAGAGTATCTTCCGGTACAGCGCTACGTCTCTGCGCATCAGCGGATAAGAGGTGATCACCACATCATAGTCCGCATAGCTCTCGATCAGCGCCTTTCTGTCGGGCGGCGCGCCGGTAACTACAACGGCCTTCATGTCCGGGCAGAAATTCGATATCTCGTCCATCCAGTTATATACTATCGATGAAGGGCAGACGATCAGGAAATGCGCGGGATTATCGCCGCCGGACGTACGCTGCTTTACGGCCTTCATGTATACAATGGTCTGCAGCGTCTTTCCGAGACCCATATCATCGGCAAGTATTCCGCCGAGACAGTTCTTTGCCAGTGTCATGAGCCATCTGTAGCCGACTTCCTGATATCCTCTCAAGGTCGCGTTAATGCCGTCGGGCAGCTCAAATACCTCATTCTCGGCGTTGCGGATATTGTCGATGAGCTTGACAAAGTCGGAATTCCGCTCGACATTGAAGCCGCATTTGTCCAGCGCGTCGTTCAGATAGAACGCGTTGCTCT
>JAGCSS010000036.1 GCA_017964055.1 Lachnospiraceae bacterium | reverse complement strand
CAATCCCGGTTCGTCGTTCTGGCAGTCGGTATACTCGTCGGCATTGGAGGAGGCAAAGGAGCAGGATGCCTATGTTGAGATGATCGCTGAGAACCTTTCCGGTGACTATGCGATGACCGATCTCATGGAAATGGCCATAGCCTCGCGCGCGGACGGCATCATAGTGACTGCGGGAGAGGCGGACGGCATGACCGAACTCATCGAAAAGGCTTACAACGCGGGCATTCCCGTCATCACCCTGCTCAACGACAATACCAATTCCGAACGCCTCAGCTTTGTCGGAGTGGGCAACTATAATCTCGGCAAGGAATACGGAAAGCTCATAATCGATATGGCCAATTACAGGGAATATGCCGGAGAAACGATAGATGTAACGGTGCTGCTCGACGCGGGTTCCGAGGATTCGGGGCAGAACGTGCTCGCGGCCGCGATCCAGGAGGCCATAGAAAAGGATATCCCCGAGGCGGTGGGCAGGCATAAGCCGATAGCGATCAGTCTCGTGGCGGTTGACGCTTCAAACAATTTCTCCGTGGAGGAGTCGGTCAGAAAGCTCTTTGTCAGCGGAAAAGATAACATACCCGATATAATCGTATGCCTGAACGAAAACGACACGAACAGCGTTTATCAGGCCGTTGTCGATTACAACGAGGTAGGCCGGGTAAGCATTCTCGGATATTACGATTCGGACGCGATCCTCAAAGGTATCGAAAGAGACGTTATCAGGGCGACGCTTTCCATAGATACGGGGCAGCTCGGCAGATACTGTATCGACGCCCTGACGGAATACTACGAAACGGGCAATACCAGCCAGTATTTTACCGCGGACAGCTATGTTATAGATAAGACAAACGTCGGTGAATACAGGAAGGGGGAACAGCATGATTGAAAAGATCAAAGGTCTCCCCTTAAGGATAAAGATGACCGGCATCTCGCTGGCCGTAAACATGCTGGTATTCATCATCAATATCGTGCTCCTGGTTGCCATGAACAGGATGTCGGACAGGATCGATACCGTATATAAGGCCAATCTGCAGCTGAACGAGATATCCGCGGCGATCAAGGACGTGCAGGACAGCATGACCGAGTATCTGGATACGAAGACCAGCGATTCGCTCGAGGATTACTACCGCAGCGCACAGACCTTCGCGGAGATGACCGAGGTGCTCGGCGACGGGATAACGGGCAGCAGGCTCGGCAGGATGGAGCGCTCGGTGAAAAACATGTCGGCCGCCTATCTCGAAGAGGTCGGCCAGACCGTAGACGCAAAACGAGGCAGGAACGTAGAGAAGTACAGGACCCGCTACGAGGAGGCCACGCGGCTGTACGGCTATATCAACAACTATATTTACAGCCTGAACAACGAGCGCTTCATGGACAACACCGAGAGCTACAGAGAGATGCTCACGGCTTTCAGGCGCTTCGAGCTGTTCGGAAACCTGATCATGGGAGCGGTTATCTTTACGACCGCACTGCTGATACTTAATCTTACGTCAAACCTCATGAGGCCGCTCCGGTCCCTCGCGGGCATGGCGGACGAGGTAGCGAAGGGTAATTTCGAGATATCCACGGTTCCCGCGGAGTCTGACGATGAGATAGGCGTAGTGACCAAAGCCTTCAACAAAATGGTCGTCAGCATACAGGACTACATCGAGAAAATACGCCAGGGCGCCGAGAACGAGCGTATCCTTAAGGAAAAAGAGCTGATGATGGAGACCCACTTAAAGGACGCGCAGCTCAAATACCTGCAGGCGCAGATCAACCCGCATTTCCTGTTCAATACGCTGAACGCGGGCGCGCAGCTGGCCATGATGGAGGGCGCGGACCGCACCTACGAGTATGTGCAGGTCATGTCCGAGTTCTTCAGATACAATGTCAAAAAAGGCAGCAGGACCGTTACGATCGGCGAGGAGCTCGAGCTGGTCGACAACTATATCTACATCCTGAACGTGCGCTTTTCCGGCGATATCCATTACGAAAAGGATATAGACACCTCGCTGAACGATGTCGAGATGCCCAGCATGATCCTCCAGCCCATCGTAGAGAACTGCGTGAATCACGGTATACGCGAGATGCTGGGTGAAGGAAAGATAAAGATGAGCGTCTACGCGCTCGATGATACGGCCTGCATCAGGATCGAGGACAACGGAGCCGGCATGGATGAGGAGACCGTCGAGCGCTTAAGGAACGGCCGTCCCGCATCGGATGAGAAAAAGGATTCGAACGGCATCGGAATGGATAATGTCTATGCGCGACTGAAGCTTTTCGCCGGAACCGACGACTGCTTCTCGATAGAGAGCGACGGCCCCGGCAAGGGCTCGAGATTTACGATCTACCTCGATATAAAGGGTTCACGGTATCATTGACGCATACAAAAGGATCGGCTGCGGCATACCGCGGCCGGACAGGAGAACGGATGTACAAGATAATGCTTGCCGATGACGAAGGAATAGTCATCGATTCATTGAAGTTCATAATACAAAAGGAGTTCGGCGATGACTGCGAAGTGGAGTTTGCAAAGACCGGACGCAATGTCATAGAACTCGCGGAGACCTTTCGCCCGGATATCGCGGTAATGGACATACAGATGCCGGGCATCAACGGCATAGACGCGATGCGAGAGATACGCAAGACCAACGACAAGGTCGTGTTCATCGTTATGTCCGCCTATGACAAGTTCGATTACGCGAAGGAAGCGATGAAGCTCGGCGCGATCGAATACATCACGAAGCCCATGGAGCGCGGCAGGATCGTATCCGCACTCAAAAAGGCGATGGTCATGATCACCGAGGAGAAGAACCGTCGCTCGAACGACCTGATGATCAGGGAAAAGCTCGAGACCGTCGTGCCTATCCTCGAAAACGGCCTGATCTACAATATCCTGTTCCATGAGTATTTCGACGAGGACATAGACAATTACAAAACCATGCTCGGTCTCCATGCGGAGAATGCCTACATGATGGTGCTGGTCTCGGGCGACGCGAAGGAGGGCAACCACATGACCAACGCCCTCGGCTCGAGCGTTAAGCTGCAGCAGAACTACAGAGAGATAAGGGAGTACATCAAGCTGTATTTCAACGGAATCGTGGGCTCGGTAATGAGCAACAAGATCGCGGTCCTGGTGCCCTGCGATTACGAGGAGATGGATTACACGGAGCGCGTAAGAGTCATTACGAACGCGCGTGAGATGATACATAAGCTGAGCCATACCATGGACATCGCGTTCAGGGTCGGCATCGGAAAGGTCAACAGGCTGGCCCGTCAGGACAATTCCTACAGGGATGCCGTCAACGCGCTGCTGATGACGACCAATACGGTCGCGCATGCCGACGATCTGCCGATCGGCTGTGACTTTGAGGGAGAATACCCGATAGATCTCGAGATGCGGCTCTTTGAGGAGATAGCCAAGGGACGCACCGAAGCTGCGCTCAGCGTTGCGAGGGATTTCTTCGACTGGATCAAGACCAAGGATATCATGGATATCAGGCTCAAGATACTCGAATTCGTCATGCGCGCGGAGACCATAGCGTACGAAAAGGGCCTTACATATAAAATAGAGGACCGCCGTGATTATCTGCCGACGGTCATGCGCGCAAACGACGCGGAGAGCCTCTGGGAGTGGTTCAAGGACAGGCTGATATTTTCGGGCACAAGTATTTCCGAGAAAAAGACCGAGACGACCAACGATGTCGTGGAGGCGTCAAAGGCCTATATCGAGGCCAATTACACAAAGAACATCACGCTCGACGACCTGTCTATGGAGGTAAATATCAGCTCGTACTATCTGAGCCGCATATTCAAGGAGAATACGGGTGAGAATTTCATCGATTATCTCACCAGGCTGCGCATAGAGCACGCGAAGGAGCTGCTCTCCACCACGCAGTATTCGATGAAGGAGATAGGTGTCATGTCGGGCTATTCCGACCCGAACTATTTCAGCAAATCGTTTAAGAAAAACGTGGGTGTGACTCCCACGGAGTACAGGGAAGGCAAATGATCGGATAACGGAGGGGGAACAAGTGAAGAGACCGACAGCACTGGCTCTGGCCGCGATCATGATATTGACAGTCATGCTCGCCGGCTGCAAGCCCGGGGAAAAGACCGTCGAGAAAAACGACAGGGATGAGGACGACCGCATCGAGATCGCGATGAGCTTCGATTCGTTCGTCATCGAGCGCTGGCAGCGCGACAGGGACGTTTTCGTTTCTACCGCAAAGGAGCTCGGAGCCACCGTTAATGTCCAGAACGCTAACGGCGACGTTGAGAAGCAAAAGGAACAGATAGAGTATTTTATCAAAAAGGGCGTTGACGCCATCGTTATTGTCTGCATAGACTCCGACTCACTGAAGGAGACCGTTCAGAAGGCAAAGGATGAGGGCATAAAGATCATAGCCTACGACAGACTGGTAACCAACGCGAACGCGGATCTGTACATTACCTTTGACAATGAGATGGTCGGCACGATGATGGCCGAGGCCCTGGCGGCAAACGGGGCTGAGGGCGGAAACGTACTGATGCTGCAGGGTTCGCCGCATGACAACAATGTTCCCGC
This sequence comes from Lachnospiraceae bacterium, assembly GCA_017964055.1. Taxonomy (GTDB): domain Bacteria; phylum Bacillota; class Clostridia; order Lachnospirales; family Lachnospiraceae; genus RUG11977. The sequence continues at coordinate 4,001 of JAGCSS010000036.1, read as the reverse complement.
CGTGGAGAAGGGCTTTACGGCGGTTTGCGCCGACAAGGGCATGAGCATCGCCGATGCCATTTTCTGTGACGGCTGGAGGGCAGAGATCGCTGGCGAATACATCTATGAGAACGAGGACATCGTAAAGAGCGTTGACGGCATAATGTGCGGAAACGACAACCTCGCCGGACAGGTTATCAGGGCTCTCTCGGAGAAGAGACTGGCCGGAGAGATACCGGTGGTAGGGCAGGACGCGGACCTGGAGGCATGCCAGAGGATAGTCGAGGGAACTCAGGCCATGACCGTGTACAAGCCTGTTGAAAAGCTGGCGAAGCGTGCGGCGGAGTGCGCGATCGCGCTGGTAAAGGGCGAGAGCATATTCAGCGCCGATCTGTCCACGATAAACGACGGAACCTACGATATCAGTTATATAGGCCTGACGCCGATAGCGGTCACGAAGGAAAACCTCGATGAGGTCATCATAGGCAGCGGATTCCATCTTAAGGAGGATGTTTATCTGAACGTGCCGGAGGGGTAATGGTAAATTATTGCGATTATGGATGCAGTGCATGACAAAAAAGTGCACTGCATTTCTTTTTTTCAAAAGCAAGTGGGTAAAATAATCAAGATTCGTCAAAATTAATTCCCACCGCGGTTATGTTATGCTTTTCCTGCAACAATTAATCACCACTATTTCAGGAGGGCATTTTATGAAAAAGATTGTAGTTTTATTACTCGTTCTGGTCATGGGTCTTTCCACTCTGACCGCGTGCGGTAAGAAATCGGGCGGAACCAAGGTTGGCGTTTCGATGCCTACTAAGGATCTGCAGAGATGGAATCAGGACGGCGACAACATGAAGGCAAAGCTTGAAGAAGCCGGCTACACCGTTGATCTTCAGTACGCTTCGAACGACGTTCCCACTCAGGTTTCACAGATCGAGAACATGATCAGCTCGGGCTGCAAGGTTCTGGTTATTGCATCTATCGAAGGCGATTCGCTCGGAACAGTTCTTGAGCAGGCTAAGGAAAAGGACATCAAGGTTATCGCTTATGACCGTCTTATCATGAACTCTGACGCTGTTACCTACTATGCAACATTCGATAACAACATGGTAGGCGTTAAGCAGGGCGAGTACATCGAGTCCCAGCTTAATCTTAAGAGCGGCGCAGGCCCCTTCAACATCGAGCTCATCACCGGTGACCCCGGCGACAACAACGCAAGATTCTTCTTCGGCGGCGCTATGTCGGTTCTTCAGAAGTACATCGACAACGGACAGCTCGTTGTAAGATCCGGCCAGAAGGATTTCGATACAGTTGCTACACAGAGCTGGTCGACAGAGAACGCACAGAACAGATTCGACGCTATCATCGCTGCTTACTATGCAGACGGAACCCAGCTTGACGCTGTTATGGCTTCGAACGATTCAACCGCTATGGGTGTTACAAACTCCCTTGAGGCTAACTACGCGAGCAACCACAGCAACTGGCCCATCATCACCGGTCAGGACTGTGATAAGGCTAACGTTAAGAACATGCTTGCAGGCAAGCAGGCTATGTCGATCTTTAAGGATACCCGTGACCTCGCAGCAAAGACCGTAGAGATGGTTGACGCTATCATGCAGGGCAAGGAAGCTCCCGTTAACGATACCAAGACCTATGATAACGGAAAGGGTGTTGTTCCTTCATACCTTTGCGAGCCCGTATTTGCAGACGTTAACAACTACAAGAAGCTGCTCATCGACTCGGGCTACTACAAGGAGTCGGATATTCAGTAACCAATTAAAGACGGATGCGCAGGCGGGCTCGTCCCGCCTGTTGCGCGTCCGAGACACATAAAGATAGAAAGGGAGGATTAAAATTGGCTAAGATTCTTCTCGAGATGAAAAACATAACCAAAACCTTCCCCGGTGTGAAAGCACTCAGCAATGTAAATCTGCAGGTGGAAGAAGGCGAGATCCACGCTCTGGTAGGTGAGAACGGTGCCGGAAAATCCACATTGATGAATGTCTTAAGCGGAATATATCCTTACGGTACTTACGAGGGGGACATCGTCTACGACGGTGAGGTTTGTAAGTTCAATAAGATCAAGGACAGCGAGTCGAAGGGAATCGTTATCATTCACCAGGAGCTCGCGCTGGTTCCTTACATGACTATCGGCGAGAACATGTTTCTCGGAAACGAACGCGGAAGCAAGTTCCGCATTAACTGGAACGAAACGAACGAGCTTGCGGCAAAATACATGAAGATGGTAGGTCTTAATGAGCAGCCGCAGGTTCTGATTAAAGATATAGGTGTGGGCAAGCAGCAGCTGGTAGAGATCGCGAAGGCGATGGCCAAAAACGCGCGTCTGCTTATCCTGGACGAGCCCACCGCTTCACTTAACGAAGAGGATTCACACGCACTGCTCAACCTGCAGATCAAATTCAAGCAGAACGGTCTGACCTCCATCATCATCTCTCACAAGCTGAACGAGGTTTCCTACGTAGCGGACAAGATCACGGTCATCCGCGACGGCTGCACGATCGAGACGCTGGACAAAAATGTCGATGATTTCTCCGAGACACGCATCATCAAGGGCATGGTAGGCCGTGAGATCGCGGACCGCTTCCCGAAGAGAGAGAAGCACATCGGAGACATCAAGCTCGAGGTCAAGAACTGGACGGCTTATCATCCGATCTACGCGGGACGCAAGGTTGTCGACAATGTCGATTTCTGCGTACGCAAGGGCGAGATAGTGGGCATATCCGGACTCATGGGCGCGGGCCGTACGGAGCTGGCGATGAGCATTTTCGGAAAGAGCTACGGAGACAATATTTCCGGACAGGTATTCATTGACGGCAGGGAAGTTCACATGAACACCGTTAAAGAGGCGATCGCCCACAAGCTGGCCTACGTTACCGAGGACAGAAAGGGCAACGGGCTGATCCTTTCCAATACGATAAAGATCAACACGACACTGGCAAATCTGGACGGAGTCAGCACACACAAGATCATTGACAAGGACAAGGAGTTCGCGGCTGCCGATGAATACAAGGCAAAGCTCGCGATCAAGTGCCCTTCGGTCGAGCAGAACGTCGGCAATCTTTCCGGCGGAAACATGCAGAAGGTGCTTCTCGCGAAGTGGATGTTCGCGAACCCGGATATCCTGATCCTCGATGAGCCCACAAGAGGTATCGATGTAGGCGCGAAATACGAGATATACTGCATTATGAACCAGCTGGTAGCGGAAGGAAAATCGGTCATCATGATCTCTTCCGAGATGCCCGAGATACTGGGAATGTGCGACAGGATATATGTAATGAACGAAGGCAAAATGGTGGCCGAGCTCGATGCTTCAGAAGCATCGCAGGAAGCTATCATGTCACACATCATCAAAGCCGGTTAAGGAGAACTAAAAATGACAAATACAAAATTACTTGATTTTACAAAAAAATATACGATGATCATCGTACTGGTCCTGGTATTCGGACTGTTTGCCATTTTGACCGGAGGAAACATCCTTCTGCCGGCAAATATTTCGAACATCATTTCCCAGAACGCGTACGTTTTCATCCTTGCGACAGGTATGCTGCTCTGTATCCTGACCGGCGGTAACATCGATCTTTCGGTCGGATCGGTAGTATGCTTCGTAGGCGCGGTAGGCGCGAAACTCATGGTAGAGCTTAAAGTACCGATGATCCTTACGGTACTCATCATGTTTATTGTAGGTACTGCGATCGGCGCATTCCAGGCATTCTGGATCGCTTATGTAAGAATCCCTCCGTTCATTGTAACGCTGGCAGGCATGCTTGCGTTCAGAGGCCTGAGCAACGTAGTCTTAAACGGTCTGACCGTTTCGATCAAGGACTGCACTTCCTTCGTAAATGTGTTCGGTGGCGGTGCGAATTGCTACATTCCCGATGTTTTCAATTTTGGTGGGATTAACGGATTATGTCTTATAGTAGGTATCGTTTTTGCGGCTCTGTATGTTGTACTGGAGCTCAAGAAGAGACTTACAAAGATCAAAAAGGATTACGAAGTTG
>JAGCSS010000298.1 GCA_017964055.1 Lachnospiraceae bacterium | reverse complement strand
TCGGCAATAACGGCAGGCTTAAAAAGGTCATCGAGCCCGCCGAGGCGGGAGAGGATCTGACGATAGCGTTCATCGGAGGCTCGATCACCCAGGGTGCGGGCGCCACGCCCATTCACACAGAGTGCTACGCCAGAAAGACCTTCGAGAGCTTTGAGCAGAAATACATGAAGGGCGGCAAGGCGACATATATCAAGGCAGGAGTCGGAGGCACATCCTCGGAGCTCGGCATCGTACGCTATGACCGTGACGTGCTGGCTAACGGAAAGCGCAGCCCCGACCTGGTCGTTATCGAATTTGCCGTAAACGACGCGGGTGACGAGACCGGAGGCGACTGCTTCGAGGGACTGGTAAGGACAGTGCTCAACAGTCCGCAGCATCCGGCCGTGATACTGATATTCTCTGTATTTACGGGCGGATATAATCTCGAGGACCGCCTGCTCCCGATAGGCGAGCATTACGGAGTGGCCATGACCAGCGTAAAGCGCGCGGTTATGCCCCAGTTCTCTCTTTCAAAGGCTGAGGGCAGGATCATTCCCAAATACAGATTTTTCTACGATTCTTATCATCCTACGAATATAGGACATACGATCATGGCCGAGTGCATCGGCTATCTGATCGATGAGGCGGCTGAGAAAGCTGAATCGAAGGATACCGATTTTTCGGAATTCCCGCCGCTTCGCAGCGCGGATTTTGAAGACGTGCATTTTATCGACAGGACAGAGAACGCTTACGGCGCGGTGATCTCGCACGGTGATTTCGATGACAACGATCCCGTGCTGCAGCAGTGTGAGATGAATATGGACCCGATGACCACACCCCGGTTCCCGTTCAACTGGATGCACGAGGCGGGCAGCATGCCGTTTGAGATGGATGTGACCTGCAGGAGACTGCTGATCGTGACCAAGGACGAATCCGATATCAGGGTCGGACGCGCAGACATCTATGTGGACGGCAGCTTCGTAAAGACCGTCGATCCGCATGAGATCGGATGGTGCCACTGCAATTCGCAGATCATCGTAAGGAAAAAGGAAAGCGCAAAGCATCACATTGAGGTGCGGATGCATGAGGGCGATGAGGAGAAACAGTTTACGATCCTCGGATTCGGTATAGTTGTATAAGCGTTTTAATAATACATGGGAGGTATTTATTCGGTATGATCAGAGAAGAAAAACTGAACGAGTACAGAGAGAGGGCGACGGCTCTCGTTCAGGAAATGACCCTCGAAGAGAAGGTTTTCCAGCTGAGACACTATGCTCCGGCTATAGAGAGACTCGGCATTCCGGCATACAATTACTGGAATGAGGCACTGCACGGCGTTGCTCGTGCCGGCGTTGCTACGGTATTTCCGCAGGCGATCGGCATGGCGGCTTCCTTTGACGAGGACATGATCGGCGAAGTGGCCGAGACCGTATCCACAGAGGGCCGCGGCAAGTACAACGCGCAGTTCAAATACGGCGATCATGACATTTACAAGGGTCTGACCTTCTGGGCACCCAATATCAATATTTTCCGCGATCCCCGCTGGGGCCGCGGCCACGAGACCTACGGAGAGGATCCGTATCTGACTTCGAGACTCGGCGTGGCATTTGTAAAGGGTATCCAGGGTGACGATGACAAGTATCTGAAGGCTGCCGCGTGCGCAAAGCATTTTGCGGTGCATTCGGGTCCCGAGAGCCTGCGCCACAGCTTTGACGCGAGATGCTCGGAGCAGGACCTTCGCGAGACTTATCTTCCCGCGTTTAAGGCTCTGGTTACCGAGGCGGGCGTAGAGGCAGTCATGGGCGCATACAACCGCACCAACGGCGAACCCTGCTGCGCGAGCAAGAGGCTGCTGATCGACATCCTCCGCAAGGAGTGGGGCTTCAAGGGCCACGTGACCTCCGACTGCTGGGCGATCAAGGACATCAACGAGAATCACTGCGTGACCTCGACTCCCGAGGAGAGCGTTGCGCTGGCCGTGAACAACGGCTGCGACCTCAACTGCGGCGACATCTTCCAGTATCTGATCAAGGCTGTTGACGAGGGACTTACCTCCGTTGACGTGATCGACGAGGCACTGATCAGGGTGCTCACCACGAGGATGAAGCTCGGTCTCTTTGACGCGCCCGAGGGCAATCCTTACGCTTCGATCGACTATTCGCAGGTCGACACACCCGAAGCGCGAGCACTCAATCTCAAGGTCGCAAAGGAGTGCATCGTACTCTTAAAGAACGAAAACAACTTACTTCCGATCGACGCGAAATCGATCAAAACGATCGGTGTTATCGGACCCAATGCGGACAGCAGAAAGGCGCTCGTGGGCAACTACGAGGGCACTTCGTCCGAATATATCACGGTGCTCGAGGGCATCAGACGCGAGGCCGAGGAGGCCGGAGTCAGGGTGTTCTACTCTGAGGGCTGCCATCTCTACAAGGAAAAGATGTCGGGACTCAGCAAAAAGAACGACCGTCTCGCCGAGGTCAAGGCTGTATGCGAGCAGAGCGATATCGTTGTGCTGTGCATGGGTCTGGACGCGACTCTCGAAGGCGAAGAGGGCGATACCGGCAATGAATACGGCAGCGGCGACAAGCCCAACTTAAAGTTCCCCGGATATCAGCAGCTTATCATGGATACCGCGGCTGAGTGCGGAAAGCCCGTTGTACTCGTAGTTCTTTCGGGCAGCGCGCTGGCACTTGACAGCGCGGCATCGTCGATCCCCGCGATCCTGCAGGGCTGGTACCCCGGCGCGCAGGGCGGCAAGGCGATCGCAGAGATCCTGTTCGGCAAGGCATGCCCCGGCGGAAAGCTTCCGCTCACATTCTACAGCGAGAACAATTCACTGCCCGGCTTCACCGATTATTCGATGAAGAACCGTACATACCGTTATATGGTTGAGGATCCGCTCTATCCGTTCGGATACGGACTCAGCTACACGACCTTTGACCGGAGCATCAGGGAGGTCCGCAAGAACGGCGCCGCGGTTTCCGGAACGGTTGAATTTGCGGAGGGCGATGAGCTCGAGATCGAACTGGAGATTAAGAATACAGGCAAATATGAGGGTGGCGTGACCGTGCAGGCGTATGTTGAGTACGGTTTTGAGGATGCTCCCGTAAGACAGCTGAAGGGCTTAAAGAAGCTTTATCTGGCACCCGGTGAGAGCAAAAAGACCACCGTTAAGCTTGACAGTGCGGCATTCTCGCTCTATGACAGGGCAGGAGAGCTGAAGCTCAACAAGGGCAGCTACAAAGTATATCTCGGCGATTCTCAGCCCGATGAGCTGAGCCGCAGGCTTACAGGCCAAAAGTGCGATTCTGTGAGCGTTGAAGTAAAATAAAAAACATCTTGTAAATTACGGAGATCAATGGTAGAATGGAAACTGAAAGATAAAGTACGGTTTCCACATTGGTCTCCTTTTTTCTTTTGCAAAGCAGGTGAATGTATGAAAGACGAAAAAGAACTTAAGATCAAAGTCGCGGAAGCGGCAATGAAGGCCTTTAACGAAAAAGGCGTGAAATTCAGGATGGATGATGTGGCCAATATGCTGCAGATGAGCAAGAAAACCCTGTATAAGCTCTATGACAGCAAGGAAAAACTGATCCTCAAAGCCGTTGATCTGGGTTTCGGAGCGGTCATGGAGAACAAACAGGCCATCATCGACGATCCGGATCTGGACATGGTAGAGAAGATCAGACGCGTGATCATCGCCATTCCGGACAGATACCAGACCATGGACTGGAGAAGGCTCTATGAGTTCCGCGATTCCTTCCCCGAGGCTTATGCGAGGATCCAGTTCTATCTCCAGAACAACTGGGAAGGCACGATCGATCTGGTCAAAAAAGGGATAGAACAGGGGCTTATCAGAGACATCAACATCACGGTATTCAGATGCATGCTCGAGAGCGCGTTCCAGAGCTTTATCGGCAATACGGCGCTGATAGATGCGGGCGTGAGCTACGATGACGCTCTCAATACCATGATCGATATCGTTATGACGGGCATCGTCACAGAGAAGGGCGCAAAAAGCAAATAATGCTTTGGCATAATAATGCGGAGGTTTACACTATGAAGGAAATATCAGCTAAGCAGGAGAAGCGCAATCTGATCTTTTACCCTTTGGGTACGGTCGGCAGGGATATGATCTATTCCCTGTTCACAAACTATATCATGCTCTTTATCCTGTACACCAGAAATCTTACGGATGCACAGCTGGGCGCCGTTACCGCGATCATGGTCGCGGCACGTATATTTGACGCCCTGAACGACCCGATCATGGGCAATATCATCGAGCGTACGCGCTCAAAGTGGGGCAAGTTCAAGCCCTGGCTGCTGGTCGGCATCATTTCGACCTGCGTGGTCGTTTATCTGGCGTTCAACACCGATCTTGACGGATGGAGCTTTATCTGGTTCTTCGGCATCATCTATTTCATGTATTCGATCACCTATACGATGCATGATATCTCATACTGGGGCATGGTTCCCGCGCTGTCCTCGGACGGTGACAAACGTAATTCGTTCACCGCTAGGGCGACTCTGTTTGCCGGCATCGGCGGTACTCTGGCATCGCTTCTGATCCCCATTTTCACGGCGGGACAGTATGCTCTCGGCGGCACCACCCGTATCGCGTACGGCCGCATCGCGCTGGTCATCTGCGTGCTCACCCCTCTGTTCATACTGTTTACGCTGTTCGGCGTGCGTGAGAACAGAGAAGATATGAAGACCGAGGCTCCGAAGGTCAGCTTCAAAAAGATCATCAAGACCATCGGCGGCAACGACCAGCTCCTCTGGATATGCCTTATCTTCCTGATCCAGCAGATAGGAAACGGCATCGTGCTCGGCGGCGTCGGCGCGAACTACATTTACTTCGAGTTCGGCTATGAGGGCGGTCTCTACGGAACCTTCCAGACCGTCGGTCTCGCAGCCACGGCACTGCTGATGATATTCTATCCGGCCATCTCGAAAAAGTTCCACAGACAGAAGCTCGTGCTGTACATGGGCATTATCGCGACCGCAGGCTATGCGATCCAGATCGCGGCAGGCTTTATCCTTCCCGCGGAAATGTACAAGTTCTGGATCCTTACGTTCGGATTCATGCTTGCGAACCTCGGCCAGTACGGACTGTACCTGATCATGATGATCTCGATCATCAATACGGTTGAGTACAATGAGCTCAAGCACGGCACCAGAGACGAGGCGATCATCACCTCGATGAGACCCTTCCTCACCAAGCTCGCCAGTTCGTTCACTGTCATCATCACGACAATCTCATATGTTATCTGCCGCGTAACGACTTACACCAATACGATCTCGGATCTCGAAAAAGACGCCGAGAAAGGCCTGATCACGGCAGAGCAGAAGGCTGAGAGCATTGATGCTGTAGTTAAGTCCGTCGCAAACGGACAGAAAAACGGCCTGCTCCTCGCGATGACGCTGATCCCCTGCATCCTCATGCTGATCGCCTGCGTCCTCTACCGCAAGTTCTATAAGCTCGACGAGGAACGCTACGATGAGATCCGCGCGGAGATCGAGGCTCGCAAGACCGCATAATAAATATATCTTACCGCAAATACAAAAGGCGTCGGAAGCTTCCGACGCCTTGTTTTTAGTTTTTTCGTTGCTATCTGCACCGAACCTTCGGTTAGAACTCAAACTCTCCGGCAGCCGCAGCGAAAGGTCCCGGGAGCGCACCGATACCGCGGTGGTTTCCGTAGTAATCGCTGTCGAACGTGATAGGAGTACCGTCGGGATTCTCATAGCGCTGCTCGGGCTAGAAGGCCTTGCCCAGAGTATCGGTGGTAATGATGTTTAC
>JAGCSS010000297.1 GCA_017964055.1 Lachnospiraceae bacterium | reverse complement strand
GAGGAGAACGGCATCGAGCTCGAGGATATCGAAAAACGCGCTGTACAGCTCGTGCACGCAAAGGTCGGGGCATGCTTCGCAAGGACAAAATACGGTATAGAGTATGAGGATATCATCAGCGCGATAAAATATCATACGACCGGAAAACCGGCAATGACCACGCTCGAGCAGCTTATCTACATATCCGATACGATCGAGCCTCTGCGCAAATGGGAGAACAGCACCGAACCCGATCTTATACGCTCGATAGCCACCTCCGATCTCGACCGCGCAACATATGTGATACTTAAGCGCACATTTGAGTACATCACCCGCATGTACCGGGACAATGTCAGCGAGCGTACCAGAGAGACCTATAATTACTACAGAGAATTGTACGAAGGGAGAAAGTGTCCCGAATGAGACAGGGCACTTAAACTGAGTAAATGACATCCGACAGATCACGTGAAATGATAAAGCTTGCCTACAAGGCCATGGACGATAAAAAAGGCCAGGACATCAAGATCCTGGACATCAGTGATGTCACTACGATCGCAGATTATTTCATCATCTGCAGCGGAACGAACGTATCGCAGATGGACGCTATCGTGGACAATATCGAAGAAACGCTCGGACGTGCCGGCTACAGTGCCCGCCGTACCGAGGGCGGCCGCAATTCCGGCTGGATACTTATGGACTACGCCGATGTCGTAGTGCATGTATTCTCGCAGGACGACAGACTGTTCTACGACCTCGAGAGAATATGGAGAGACGGCAAGAGCGTCGATCCGTCAGAAATCTGAACCCAACTATCCAAAAGGTGCCTGTCACCATGATATTGTGACAGGCACCTTTTAATTATCTTCCGAACATCCTGAACAGTCCTATAACCTTGCCGAGTATCTGAAGATTCTCAACGATGATCGGGTCCATGGTATCATTCTCCGGCTGGAGACGGAAGTGTCCGTTCTCCTTATAGAAGGTCTTCACGGTAACGCTGTCATCGATCAGAGCTACAACCGTATCGCCGTTGGAAGCGGTGGAAGACTGCTCGACAAGAATACGGTCACCGTTAAATATACCCTTATTGATCATACTGTCGCCCTTAACGCGGAGCATAAAGGTCTGGGCATTCGGCATATACTCCGAAGGTACAGGGAAATATCCGTCGATATTCTGAACGGCAAGGATAGGCTGACCGGCAGTCACGGTGCCGACGATCGGAACATTGACCAGCTCGCGTCTGACGAGATTGAAAGAATCGTCCACAACCTCGATCGCACGCGGCTTCGCTAGGTCGCGTCTGATATATCCGTTGCGCTCGAGCGCCTCCAGGTGCGAGAAAACGGAAGAGGTGGACTTAAGATTGACCGCCGCGCAGATATCGCGCACTGTGGGCGGGAAACCTCTGTTAATGATCTGTTCTTTGATATAATCAAGTATTTCCTGCTGTTTCTTGGTTATCTTGCCGTAAGACATGTAAATACCTCCCAAATAATGATAAATCTAAGCTAATCCCAAACATATTATAAACAATTGTTCTGCGCTTGTCAAACCTTTGTTCGGAAAACTTTGTTCGATTTTCATATTCGGGTTATTTCCTGTCGGAAACAGGTACCCATGCAGGCAGGACACCGTTCGTCACTGCGTGGAACATGCGGTCACGGAAGCCCGGATTTTCTTTCTCCAGCTGTTTTACCAGGCCTTTCACATATTCGCGCTTTGTCACGCCGTCCGCGGGGCATGGATTCTTGAGCACCGGCAGGTCATAGAGTTTCTTAAAGCCGATCACGTCGCATTCATCGATATAGATCAGCGGTCTGATAAGAGTAATATCCGTACGGTCCAGATACGTGACCGGCGAGAAGCAGTAGAAATGTCCCTCATAGATCAGTGACATCAGTGCGGTTTCGATCACATCGTCCCTGTGATGCGCATAAGCCGATTTATTGCAGCCGAGAGATTTCGCAGCGTCATTAAGAGCTCCCTTGCGCATTTTGGCGCACAGTGAGCAGGGATTCGTTTCTTTCCTCACATCAAAAACGACCTCAGCGATATACGTTTTCACTTCAGTATAATGTACGCCGAGCTCTTCGCACAACGCGGCGATCTTTGATGTATCAAAAACGTCGAATCCGAGGCTCACTGTAATGGCTTCGAGTTCAAATTTCTTCGGATAGAATCTTCTGAGGCCCGCGAGAGCGTAGAGCAGCGCGAGCGAATCCTTTCCGCCCGAGATACCGACCGCGATCCTGTCGCCGTCCTCTATCATCGCGTAATCGTCTATGGCCTTTCTTGCAAGGCTGTAAAGTCTTTTAAGCTGCATAGAATCCTCACTTAATATTTTTTATAAAAATGACACAACATTACCTTACTTTTCTACACAAATAGTATATAATAGTTCATGTGAAATTAATACCTACATCCCGAAAGGAATGCCGATATATGAAGAAAATCCTTAAGAATATGCTGTTTCTGCTGATCATTGCCGGCTGTTTAAGCCTTCTGGCCATGCCGCAAAAGGCTTCGGCGATATCGCTTTCATTCAAATACAAAGATATTACCAATGACAAGACCGTTACCTATAACGGTGTTTCACCTCTGTACTATATCAACGGCTCCCTCTACAACAACGGCACCCAAAACGCCATAATAACCGACGGCTACGCGATGGCACCGATATGCGTCTTCACCGAAGGGTGCGGCGCCGAATACAGCTACAAATCCAGCAAAAAACGCATCACGCTCACATACAAGGGCAACACGCTGATCCTGTACACCGGCTCTACCAAAGCATCCTATAACGGTGAGAGCGTCACAGCGCCCATAGCCTCCGTCAGGATCAAGTATTCCGACACTGGAGAGACCACCTGTCTGGTGCCTTCGAGATTCGTGGCCGAGACCTTCGGCATGGATTATACCTGGACTCAGAGCACAGGCAGTGTCGCGCTCTTTACGCCTATCGAGCTCGAGATGGACGGAGAGCAGTTCCTCTACGCCGGCACCTACGGTAAGCTGAACTACAACAATGTTGCGGTAGATAATGATACCACGCCCTCATATATTGTCAATGACAATGCGCTGATCTGCCTGAAGACCATAACTAAGGCGATCGACGGACTCAGATATGAATTCAGTTCCAAAAAGAAAACGCTGAGCCTTACCTACGGCGAGATCACGATCGATATGAAGCTCGGCAGCACCGACTGCTATGTAAACGGCCTGCTGACGATATGTCCCGAAGCGCCGCATTATATTACGAATCCGGAGACCGGCAAACGTCATGTGTATTTCCCCGGCAGGTTCGTGTTCGAGACCTTCGGATTTGATTACACCTGGGACAACGCGACCTCATGGATCGCGGAGAATGAGACTACCGGCATATACGATCCCGAATTTGATTTCATGCTTGTCTACGATCCTGACACAGATGATGATGACGATACCCAGGCAGGAGAGGAGCATGATCCCGATACCAGTGCTTCAGTTCCTTCAGGCAGACGCAGCAGCTTTTACCAGATGCTCAGATTCCCCATTCTGGAAGGCGTACGCACCGATCTGATCGGGATACACGACGATCTGTGGAACGATCTGGTATACTTCGATCTGCCCGGCAACTATATACAGTTTTATCAGGACAATCCGATCGTCAACACCGGAGAAGCCGTTAAGCAGGTCCAGATACTTTACTACGAAGATGCCGATATTACACGTGTTAAAATGTACACAAAGAGCGACGACAGTCACGTCATCCTTTCCCATAAGGACCTGATGACCGATAAGAGCATGGTATTCCTGTTCGATAAGCCTTCATGCCTCTTTGACAAGATAATCGTTCTGGACGCAGGTCACGGCGGTGAGGATCCCGGCACACAGCACGGCGGTTATAACGAAAAAGACCTGAACTTCATGATCGTCTATACTTACTGCCGTCAACTCTTCGACCAGTCCGACATAAAGGTATTATATTCAAGATACACAGATTATCTGGTGCCTCTGCATGACCGTCCGACGCTTCCCGCGAGGGTCGAGGCCGACTTAT
>JAGCSS010000296.1 GCA_017964055.1 Lachnospiraceae bacterium | reverse complement strand
GTCCTTAATGTCCTTAGCCTTGTACATCGCCAGAACGGGTGAGAGCTTCTCGTGAGCGAACTCTTCGGAGATATCGACGCTCTCCACCTCGCCGATCAGTATCTTGGTCGTCTCGGGAACCTTAACGCCTGCCAGCTCGGCGATCCTGTATGCGGTCTGACCTACGATCTTGGCGTTCAGGGCGCCATTGATAAGGATAGTCTTCCTGACCTTGTCGATCTCGTCCTTCTTGAGGAAATAGCAGCCGCGATAAGCAAATTCCTTTTTGACTGCCTCGTAGACCTTTTTATGAACGATGACGGACTGCTCAGATGCGCAGATCATGCCGTTATCGAATGTTTTGGAATGAATGATGGAATTGACCGCGAGGATAACGTCCGCAGTCTCATCGATGATGGCGGGTGTATTGCCTGCGCCTACGCCGAGCGCCGGCTTTCCGCTCGAATAAGCTGCCTTTACCATGCCTGGTCCGCCCGTGGCCAGTATGATGTCAGCCTCCTTCATGACAAGGTTTGTCATATCAAGCGAAGGAACATCGATCCACTCGATGATGCCCTCGGGAGCGCCTGCCTTAACGGCCGCGTCGAGAACGATCTTGGCAGCGGCGATCGTAGACTTTTTCGCTCTGGGATGAGGTGAGATGATGATCGCGTTACGTGTCTTTAATGCGATCAGTGTCTTGAAGATGGCTGTTGAGGTAGGATTGGTGGTGGGGATAACCGCTGCGATGACACCGATCGGCTCTGCTATCTTTTTGGTACCGAAAGCGGGATCCTCTTCAAGAACGCCGCAGGTTTTGGTGTTCTTGTAAGCGTTATAGATGTACTCTGCGGCATAGTTGTTCTTGATCACCTTGTCTTCCACAACGCCCATGCCCGTCTCTTCAACGGCCATTTTGGCAAGAGGGATGCGCGCCTGATTGGCAGCTATCGCTGCCGCCTTAAAGATCGCATCAACCTGCTCCTGAGTGTAGGACGCAAACTTTTTCTGGGCTTCCCTGACTGATGCAAGAACTTCCTCCAGCGTCTCAACACTGTCAATGATCTTTCTTTCCATAAATCTGTGACCTCCTTATATGATTGACTGTAATGCAGCCGGAATTACCTGTTTCATTTCGTAAAAAAAGATAACACAAATACAAGGGGACTGAGAATTGCGAATAATACAACGGGGTATTGCCTTAATTGATATGCTATGTATCGATACTGTGACTATTGATAAAAAGAAGGACCTCCGGATATCAACCGGACGGTCCTATAGCTACGGTGATACTTTATGCGATTATATCATAAAAAATCTGATTTTAAAAGACTTTTCTCTTAGCTTTTGTTAATTCTTCGATAAATGATCTGTCAAGTTCAGAGAGCGTGTAGTCCTTTCTGTGTATCAGCACATCCTTATACACTCTCCTGCTGTCCTCACTCACACGGGTCGTAAGTCCGTAGCGCTCGAGCAGGTCCTCAGGTATCGGCGAAACCCACATATAGGTGTTCAGATTCTTGGAAAGCAGCTCGAACTGACTGCTTCTTTCAAAAACATATATCCTGCTGCCCTTGTGATCGGGAAGCTCATATTTTTTGACTTCCGAGAAAGACAGCGAGGGTACGTAAGGGTCTCCGTGCGCTATTTCGGTAAGCCCGTTCAGATCCCCGGCCGATATCCGCTCCTTTGACGCCAGCGTCGAGTTTTTGCTCATGATGAGGACATAAGTGAATTCGGTGATCAGCTCTCCCACCAGACCCTTTTCACTCATCATCTGCCTGTAATACGACTCATACTGCTCGCTGTAGCGCAGGATGCCGAGTTTAAAATCATCCTTGATCAGATTGTTGATCACGCGGTAGGCATTGGTCTCCTTATAGAACAGCTCGATATCCTCATCCGCGGCTATCTTCTTCGAGAATTCCGCAAATGCCGCCGCGATATAGCTTGCGCGCGGAGCTGAGAGCGAAAACTGCTTCTTTGCCGTCGTTCCGTCCTTAAATATCGCCTCGATATCCTCTATCTGCTTGAGCGCCTTCTCCGCATAGCTCACGAACAGTTCGCCGTCCGGGGTCAGAGACATGCCCTTTGCGCTGCGGTCAAACAGAGTGACACCGAGTCCTGCTTCGAGTTCCTTTATCGCGCGGCTGAGCGCAGGTGCCCCTACAAACAGCTCCTCAGCCGCCTTATTGATCGAATTGGTCCTGGCCACTTCGACGGCGTATTTCATGTGAAGAATATTCATTATGATGCTCCCGTGACATCAATACTTATATGACACTATTATAATACATTTTGCCCGTTTTTTTAAGTATTTCCTTTGATTCGAGATCTGTATCACTCCACCGTCCATTCGGTCCATTCGATATGGTTGTACTGCATCACGTCGTCCGCATACTTCATTCCGAGCTTCTCATAGAACGGAACCGCATTTTCGTTGGCAATGAGATATACCGCGATATCCTTTTCTCCGCCTGCGATCTCATGAGCCGTCTTCATCAGTGTCTTTGCGATTCCTTTTCTTTCATAATTTCTGTCAACGCCGAGATCCGTCACATACAGCCAGTAGCAGTAATCCGTAAGACCAAACAGCGCTCCGACGATCATTCCCTTATCATTTCTCGCGATGAGGCTTATTGAAACATTCTTTACGAGCTTAGCGATACGTTCTTCAAAGCGCTCTTTGGGATACTGCGAGCCAAGGTCGGTTCTTTTCAGGAAATCTATATATTCCTCTGCGGATACGCGTTCTTCTCTGATCCGGACAGTCCCGGGGCCGCCCAGGAAGATTTCCCTGCCGTTCCGGCTTTCGGGACTTTCCGGGTCGATATCCATGCTTTCGGGGCATTTCGGATTGAACTCCATATACTCACACAGGGCAATATATTCACGCTGATAAGAGCCTCTTTTTTCCTCGCTTACATCGGCATATGATTCATGTTTTGAAAAAATATCGAGCGCTTCCTCCAGCGGTATCCATTCGGGCTGCACACCGCGTCGCTTTTCAACGTCGGTAAGATTCATCTGCCCTTTCCCCGTCACTTCGCATACAAAGAAATACCCAGTGTAGCGATATTCTTCGTAATACTCATGCATGAGCAGAAACTGCCTGACCGGGCGGACAATGTAGCCCGTCTCTTCCTCGACCTCGCGTATCACACAGTCTTCGGGAGTCTCTCCTTCTTCCATTCCGCCGCCCGGTATCAGCCACCAGCCGGAATTCAGTTCATGCGTAAGAAGGATCTTTCCGTCCTGTACGATGATCGCCCTGCTGCCGTCCCGTGTCTTTGTATATGTGTCAAATCTGTTTGCGCCGAGTATATCTACTGTTCTCATCGGAATGTATCTCCTTCACTTCTTACGATCATAGGCTGTTATCATATTATATGCCGTAATAGTCCAATCGTCTACTTTCAGTTACCGTTCCGGAAAAACAAACGGCCCGGGATCTTGATAAATCCCGAGCCGATTGGTGCCTGCCACCATGATCACTTTCCTTACAGTATGTATATCCCTTCGGTGAATTCTTTTTCAACGTCCTTAAGCTCGTCTCCTGTATATACGCCGTTCTCCCTGATATATTTAAGATAGTTGTCCCTGACAGCGGACGCCTTATCATTTTCGCCTGCGCGGACATATGCGCTCATCTTGCTGTAATTCAGCTTGCGCATGGCCCAGTTCTTTATCTCCGACGAGAAAAACCCGGGCTTTGATGAATATGCGCCGATCACTGCCTCACACCAGTCGCATATTTCGATCGCTTCATCGAGCGAACCGAAGTAGCAATAAAATGTCGTCAGCTTCTCAACCTGATGCGCTATCAGATCGAATACAAGCGTGCCGAACTCGACCGCATTGTCCTTCATCGCGTCATACCCTTTTTCAAAGAAAACAAGCGACAGATTGAGGTCTTCACGGATACAGTGCCCGGCTAAGCTCGGGAGTACATTCACATGCTCTCTCGCATTGTCATAATCCTTCATGTGGATATAGATCCATGCGAGCGCGTAATGCGCCTTATTGACCTTTTTTGACTCGCTGCAGTATCTGATGATGTTCAGACCCTTGCGGATGGCATCCGTAAGTATTCCCTGCGCGCGTTCAGGCTCATCCGCCAGCAGCTTTTCCATATCGATATAGTAGCTCAATCCCGCAACTCGCTGAACATATTTGAGCACTATATCATGATTCATCGGATTCCTGCCGACTTCCTCCGCAAGATATTCGCATACTCTGAGAGCGCTTCCGCCCGGGTCGGAAACATCTTCAAGCTCCGCCATTTTCTCGAACACCATCCGGGTGACCCTGTCGTCACTGCTCTGCTGCTGATAACCCAGGAGCGCATCGGTCGTGATGCCCAGCGTCTGCGCAATGGGCACGATCATCGATACATCGGGCAGCCCCGCTTCCGACTCCCAGCGGCTGACCGCCTGCGGCGTAACTCCTAAGATCCCCGCCAGTTCTTCCTGTGTAAAACCCTTGTTTTTTCTGAAATTCCGTATATTTAAACCAAGACTGTTTGCCATATGAACTCCTTTCGTGAAAGCATTGTTTTTCCGGTTCCGGTCATCGAAAACGCCTGCAGTTCATTTTCTGAATACAGTGTAACCCGAGTCCTCTGAAAAAACAAACAATCGGGAATTGAGAAAAAAACAAGCACAGCCTTTCCAAAATCTATTTCGTGACCGCCGACCACGCTTCGACCAGTTTTTCAATGCTCCATGCAGCGTTCGCCGGACTCGTGGAGGGAAGGCAGACAGCCTTTCTGCGGATCATGTTCTCAGAGAATTTCTTATAATACTTCTCTGCTGTTTTTCCGTTAACAAATATGCCTCGTATGTCGGCCGAATCGAGGATCCGCGACAGATCGTTCGGTACTGCGTTTGTTATGCTCGCGTCGGACGATCCTTTGATGT
>JAGCSS010000295.1 GCA_017964055.1 Lachnospiraceae bacterium | reverse complement strand
CAGGCAGTGGTCATAGGACGCGAACACCCTCACCATGTAGGGACGTGAGTCGCTCCAGACATTGTCCCCTTCATGGTTGCCGAGCACCAGATCCCAGTAGACGCCCAGCTTCTCCATCACGCGGGCGAGCTGCCTGACTCTGCGCCAGTTGAGACCGCCGGTGATATTGTCGCCGACAAATACCACCAGATCGGGCTTCTCATTTACGACGTTCCTGATGATATACTCCATCGTCACATCGCTCTTTTCCTTCTTCATGTCCAAGTGCGTATCGGTAAACCCGATGACCTTGAAATCAGTATCGAGGATATTGCCGGCAGCGTCCTTCTTCACCAGTGTCTTTACGCCGTTCCGCTCCTCGACAAAGACGTTGTAATCGGGATTTTTCACGATCAGCGACTTGTCGATATCCTGCACCGGTGGCATTATCCACTGTATATATACCGCCGCGATGAGCAACGCGCATGCAAAAAACACGGAAACACCTATCAGTATCTTTTTCTTTTTTGTCATAGTCCGCTCCCCTTCCCCGGCCGCTTGAAATCAGGCGTAAACTCGCGCCCTCCGACCGTAAATGCTCCGCCGTACTCCAGACAGCAATCGTACAGGCTGTACGAAACGGCTTTTTTCTCCTTTGAAAAATCAAGGTTTCTGCCGGCTGCCTGTGCCTTAAAATCCTCAAAACTCAGTATGTCGTCAACCTCAAATACATAGTAATGCGGTCCTCCCGCCCTGTTGATGAAGTCGTATTCTCCGCCGAAATACCCCGCAGGGACTTTTTCGTCCGCAAACATCGCCGCGTCCTTTTTTGCGCTCTCCTCTGCAGGCACAAACGCCGCTCCCGGGTTGGTCCGCACGCAGACATTCACATTGCCCGTCCTTCCTAGGAGAATACCCTCGCCCGCCCGGGTAATATCTGTCTCGACAAACAGCCTCACGGGAAAAAACAGATGCGTGTACTTAAAGCCCCTCTTAGCGCGGTTCATGTCGAATATGCACATCGCGACGTTCCTGTACGCAGCGGCTCTCGGCGCGATACCGCTGCCGACCCAGTAGCCCGGTGAGCCCGTTTTGCCGCATTCCGAAAAAGGATTGGTCACGCAGAGACTGATCCTGTACGAAAGATTCACCGCAAGGACGTTCTGCTGAAAGAGCACCTGTCCGACTCGGTAATCAAATGCCGCGGACACGGAATAATCACGACTCAGATATGTATAAACCCTGCCCTTTTCCATCGCCGCGCCGTCAAAGCCCACGGGAACGCATCTCTTCATGAGCTTCAGCAGGCCGGATCTGTACAGGAACGGCTTTGCAAAAGGCCTGAGGCTCTTTAACATGCCGTTTTCGATCAGACCGGTCTCGTTCAGATACCGCATGCTGTTACATATCACCCTGTAGTCCGAAACAGCACCTGCCTTGAACGCGAAGCGCACATTCTGCTGAGAGTAATCCGCCAGCCCCTCTCTCCCGTACTCATCTATATCGACGCCCTGCATCAGCGCGATCTCGCGGTCGTCCTTATCGGGCAGCGCTTTCCACTCATCGGGTATCGTAAACAATGGCTTTCCGTCCTTACCTTTGGCCTTCAGCAGCAGGACCATGCAGCCTTCCTTTTCCTTAAAACGCGTCACGTTCTCACCGCGCATCGCCATCGTCTGAGGCTCTATATAGCTTCCGATGTCCGCAGAAACCTTGTTGTCAGCGTACGCGCGCGCACAGGCGGGATTGTAGACATATCCCCCGCTGTAAAAAGTCTGTGACAGGATATCATGGCACATCATAAGCAGTGCCCTGCGTGCAGACTCCCTGATCGCGTCATCTTTGACGAACTGCACGAGATTGGCCAGTCCAGCCATGGTCTCGGAGTAATAGTTGTTGCTGCCCCATTCGGAAAAACCGTATTTCAGCACTTCCGCGAGACCGGCTTTCAGTTCTTTTTCCGCATGTCTGAGGTGATACTCACAAGCTTTTTCATCCCCGAAAACCGCATCGGGAAAGAGCTGTGCCAGCAGATATTCGGTTCCGGCCGCGTACAGCCTGTGGTTTTCGGTCCATGTGCACATGCTGTGCCCGCCGCAGTCCTCGTACGGGAAATCGAGCAGCGCCCGCGCGATGTCATCGTACAGATCCCCGGGTATCGCGTCACCGAAGGAATACAGTATCCTGACCAGATATGCCGCACGGAAATCGGCGCAGTCCTTCCTCGACAACACGTAGTTAAGCAGAGCTGCCCCCAGCTCCCTTATGCTCGTCTCGTCCGTACCGCCCTGCGCCAGGAATTCGAGCAGGTTCGAGGCCCGCTGTCCGTCCGCGCTCTCATAGCGGTATGAAGCGCTCCTGTCTTTCATCCGATGGTCCTTTCTTGTTCCTATGATCTACAACGGATTGCTTCATTCGCAATCCACGGGGCCCCTTCCCCGTTACTTGCTCATGAAGAGGGTCGCTCGAATGCAACCAACCATCGGCAAGCAAGCTTGCCATGGCCGGTTGTATTTCTCGCTCAAAGATCACATACCGCAGCTTACATGCCCGTGTATATGATTGTATCCCGTTCCCATGAAATGCTGCATCCTGAAGTGATAAGGGTTCGAGAAACGTTCCTTTGTGAATTCATTCTCGCAGGCGTCCTCATCTCCCCATATCCTGACCTTGCCCTCTTCGGGATAGTATACCATAACGGTCTCGCCGGGATGGTCGATGACCTTGCCGCTGCGCACGGTACGTCCTCCGATATAGCCGAGTACACTGCCCTTCGCGTCGAGGACAAAGCCGTTTTTCGGACCGTCGGTGCAGTAGAATTCGTGCTGACCGTCGCCGTTGAAATCTATCGGCGTCGCGTCATCTCCCCTGAACGGGAGCGGATCGTCGATGGGCTCGCCGGTGACCGCGTCAAAATAGAAATCGGTGGGCTCGGTGTCCACGATCGAATTGTTGATAACCTGACGGTTGATGCGCATGGCCATCGCGACTTTTCTGCAGTCAGGTCCTATGTTGGCGAGCCAGCCGCTGTGCATGTGTCCGATGTCCGGAACTCCGGTCCACGCGCGTTCACCCTTCTCATTATAGGTCACGACTCTCGGAACGCCCTCGCGCTCGTCATCCTCACGGCAGGTGAATATGAAT
>JAGCSS010000294.1 GCA_017964055.1 Lachnospiraceae bacterium | reverse complement strand
TGGATCTGGACGGCGCGAAGGCCGGGGATTCCTCGAATATCGGCGTGATCCGAAAGATTGCCGAGGCGACGGGACTGCCTATCCAGACCGGAGGCGGTGTCAGGAGCATAGAGAATATCAGGGAAAGACTTGATGCCGGCGCGGCAAGGGTCATTATCGGGACCAAGGCGGTTAAGGAGCCTGAGTTTGTAGAGCAGGCACTCCTTGAATTCGGCGCGGACCGGATCGTCATAGGCTTGGACGGCAAGGGAGAAGCGGCTGCGATCTACGGCTGGGAGCAGGAGAGCACGAGCACCATTCTGGAGCTTGCGTGCAGATTTGCCGGAATGGGCGTAGGCACGATCGTTTATACCGATATTTCCAGGGACGGCATGCTCTCGGGACCCAATTTCGACTACACCAAAAAGCTTATCACCGAGACCGGGATCGACATCATCGCTTCGGGAGGCATTGCTTCTCCGTCGGATCTCAACAAGCTCGAGAGGATCGGCGCGGCAGGCGCTATCCTCGGCAAATCGCTGTACGAGGGTAAGATATCCCTTGAAAAAGAAACTGCCAGACACAGAGGATAAGGAAATAAGAATATGAAATACATCGCTGCTTATATAGAGGCGTCGGGCAAAGACCGCGACGCGTTGATCAAAGGATCGATCGACCTGCAGAACAACGGTATCGACGAGCTGGTGCTGGTGAATTTCACCGCGGATGAGAACGAAGTCGAGAGTTTTCTCGAACTGGCCCGCGAGCTTTCGCGCTCGATCGACATACCTTTTGTGATCGGTGTGTCTGCACGCCGCTTTGAGGATGTTAAAAAGGCATTCTATACCGGTGCGCGTGCCGTTATACTGCGCAAGAGCGACACGGACGGGACATCGCTTGAAAAAGAGGGCTCCGACCGCTTCGGAAAAGGAAACATCTATGTCTGCGACAACGGGATATGCACTAACGGCAAGTCGGAAACTCTTGTTATCGACAGCGGCGCGGCATCCGAAGAGAAGACCGCGGCAGAACTCAAAAAGGATAATGTGACCGGGTTTGCCGCAGTGTTCGGAAACACGGACGTTATGGCATTCAAGCGCAGGCTGGCTGACCTCGGGGCGGATGTAAATACCTTCAGACCCTCGATCTCGTTCGATGAGCTGAAAACCGGCGCAGACGGTCTGGTTCCCTGCATCGTGCAGGATTACCGCACCAATGAAGTGCTGATGATGGCTTATATGGACCGCGAGGCGTTTGAGAAAACAGCTGAGACCGGCATTATGACATATCATTCGCGTTCGCGTAACGAATTGTGGGTGAAGGGCCTGACCTCGGGACATTTCCAGTATCTAAGAGAACTGTCCTGCGACTGCGACAAGGACACGCTGCTCGCCAAAGTGGTTCAGATCGGCGCAGCCTGCCATACGGGCAGCCGCTCTTGCTTCTTCAATGAGATGGTGCGCCACGAGTATGAGACGAAGGACATTTCAAAGGTGCTTTCATCTCTCTATGATGTGGTCGTTGACAGAAAACAGCATCCTAAGGAGGGCTCATACACGAATTACCTCCTGGACAAGGGCATTGACAAGATCCTGAAGAAATGCGGCGAGGAAGCGACCGAGATGGTTATCGCGGCAAAGAACCCGAACGCCGAAGAATTGAAATACGAAATTGCGGATCTGCTTTACCACATGACCGTTCTTATGGTAGAATGCGGAGTGGACTGGCAGGATGTTGCGGGCGAGCTGGCGAACCGCTGACACGCAGCTCTGTCGGATCAGTATTTTAGGAGCGATTAGGATAATGAAGATCACAGACGAAAAAAACGACATTAAGCAGGTTCTCTTTACAGAGAAGAAGATCAGCGCGAGAGTGGAAGAGATAGGCGCGCAGATCACCCGGGAATATAAGGATAAGGCACCCATCGTAGCCTGCATCTTAAAGGGCGCGTCCTTCTTCTATACGGACCTTTGCCGCCAGATAAAGTGCCCGATCCATATGGATTTCATCTCGGTATCGAGCTACGGCGCGGATTCACAGTCATCGGGCGTTGTTAAGCTCGTAAAGGACCTCGACAACAATATTACCGGCCGCGACGTTATCATCGTGGAGGATATCATTGATTCCGGACTCACGCTGAAGTATCTTAAGGAGCTCCTGATGTCGAGAAAGCCACGTTCGATCATTACGGTCTGCCTGCTTGATAAGGTAGACTGCCATCCCGCGGAGATCGGCGCGGATATCAAGGGCTTCGATATCGGAGACCAGTTCGTTGTGGGCTACGGTCTCGATTACGCGGACTACTACCGCAATCTTCCTTACATCGGTGAATTAAAGCCCGAGTGCTATCAATAAACATATTCCGGTGAACAACATGGGGACGGTTTTTCTGAAGAACCGTCCCTGTTTTTTTGCATTTTCGGTCCGCGCAGCAAAATAATATATTCTATTACGCTGTAATTTCTATTTCAATAATTCACATTTCATGATATCCTTATGCTACAAGGTTCGGTAAGATACATTTCCGGACCGGGTGGCAAACAACAATATTATGCATCCATAGGAGGGGATATTATGCCGGAAATCACATTACCCGCAATACTGATCATTATTGCAGCCGTATTGATCCTGATCAT
>JAGCSS010000293.1 GCA_017964055.1 Lachnospiraceae bacterium | reverse complement strand
TATCTGGTCTGCTGGATCTTAAGATAGCCCTCGATATGCTTCTTTTCCTGGCTGATCGGGATCCAGTCGGCGCCGGACGAAAGGCTGATCCTGAAGAAATCGGAGAGCGCGCTGGTCAGGTGGATTACCTCGTCCTTTTCGCCGGCCTCGGCCTTCCACACGATCGCGTCTAGCGTATTGTACAGGAAATGAGGATTGATCTGCGCCTGCAGGGTCCTCAGCTCCGCCTTTCGCAGATTCCTGCCGTCGCGCAGGCTCTGCTCCATCATGTTTTCCAGATGATCCGCCATCGTATTGACCTGCATGGTCAGGTTCCTGAGCTCCGAAACATCGGTGTCGGGAAGCCTTGCATCGAGCGTGCCCTTCGCAAGCTGCGCCGCAACTTCCTCCAGCCTCTCGATAGGCTGGCGTACGGAGTCCGCCGTCGCCCTAACCGTGCGGTTTCTGAACAGCAGCGCGATGTTAACGATTATCACCTCCGCGACCGCGGTAAGGATGATGACCAGCCTCAGGCTCAGGCTCATCTGCGCGGTGGAATGTATCTCCTGCGCGATATAATCGTTCAGCATGCTGTCAACGAGAGACGCCACTCCTCTTATCTCGCCGAGTACCTCCTCATTGCGCACAACGGGGACCTCATCGTCGATATTGTCGCGTATCCGGTCGACATAGTTCTCGAGCGTCTGCATGGTTCGGCTCGCGATGATCAGGGAAAGCCTGTTTTCCGATCCCGTCTGTTCGGTGATAGTCTCGATCGTCAGATCCACGTCATGTATCTTGTTATATATCCCGCTTTCGGGAAATGACTCACGTCCGCTGACTATGTTCCAGGCCGCGCCCGGAATGTCCTCGATAACTGCGGTCTTCAGGTCCGCGATCGTCTCGGTTCGCGCGATGGCGCTGTGATATTTCCATGCGTAAAAGAGCATGAGGACCAGACTGATGATGATCGGAAATACCAGCATCAGCACCAGTTTATGGCTCAGATCGTTGATCCGCCCGAGTATGCTCTTTTCTTTTTTTATCTTCCCCGTAGTCTCCATACTCATAGGCTCAATATCCCCTGGGCGCGAGCGTCGTCAGATCCTGCTCGTCGCTGAACACCTGCTCCTCCGGATGGATGACCGCATCCACCGATTCTCCGGCCTTCAGGCTGAAAACCGTCTCCATGAGCGCCTTGCCGAGCTTCGGCGTACACTCCACCACGCAGTTGATCCTGCCTTCCTTGAGCACGTCAATGGCTTCCTGCCCGCCGTCTATCGATATGATGATCATATCCTTTCCCGGCACAAAGCCTGCCTTCTCTATCTCGGGCAGCGCGCCGAGGGTCATCTCGTCATTGTGGCTGAAAACCACGTCTATCGTATCGGAATAGGTCTTGAGCAGATATCTCATGCACTCAGCCCCGCGGCTCTTTAAGAAATCCCCGTCGATGCTCTCGAGTATGTTCATCCTGCCGTCGGATGCTATCGTATCGTAAAAACCGGCCTGGCGCTGTCTCATCGGCGTGGAGTTCTCTGTGCCCGTGATCTCCACTATATTCACCTGTTCAAGTCCCAGCGCATCGGCCTTGCGGATAAGGTACTCGGCCGCCATTACGCCCTCCTTGTAGAAATCCGCTCCTATCAGGCAGGTCGTTAAGTCCACCTTCTGCGTGCTGATGTCACGGTCTACCAGGATCACCGGGATGCCTGCGCTTTTGGCCTCAAGGAGCACGTTGTCCCACCCCTCCTCGACGATCGGTGAAAAAGCGATAACATCCACCTTATAAGCGATAAAGCGCCTGATCGCGTCGATCTGGTTCTCCTGCTTCTGATTCGCGTTCTCGAGCATCAGGCTGACCCCGTATCTGTCCGCCTGCTCCTCTATGTCCTTAGTATTACCTATGCGCCACGCGCTCTCCGAACCGAGCTGGCTGAACCCCAGCAATACCTTCGGCTCGGTCGGTTCATCTGCTTTTTTCGTACAGCTCACCGCAGTGAGGGCCAGCACGACACAGACTGCACATGCAATTAATCTCTTCACCATTTCGTAATCCCCGTTCATTCCCCAAATTGCCGAGCGGGATCCCCGCTCCTATCTCATTGTAACCCACAGATTCGCCAAAATACAACACAAAAAGAAAAGAGAGCGAAGGTTTTCTCCGCTCTCTTTGATGCTTACAGTTCAAATTTATCCGACAATCCGGACTCTTCCCAGCGTTTCTCCAGTTCACGCCTCTCGGCGTTGCTCTCCCAGTTGGGGATCGGTATGCCTATGTTGAGACGCTCAAATATCGTATCGAGGCCTTCGGGCTTATGGTAGAGATATCCCTGTGCCAGCTCACAGCCTATATCTATCAGGAACTGCTTCTGTTCCTCGGTCTCCATGCCTTCGCAAAGCGTATGGATACCGAGCTTCTTTGCCGCGGCAACCATTGCCTTTAAGATGATCCTGTTCGCTCCATTATGCGCGTCAAGGTTTCTCAAAAGGTCCATGTCGAACTTGATGAGATCGATGTCAAAGCTGCTGAACACATTGAGCGATGAGTACCCGCTGCCGAAATCGTCCACCCAGAGCTGAAATCCGCTGTTTTTGAGAGCGGCAAGCTGCTCATGGAACCTGTCCGTAGCGCTCGCGAGTCCCTGCTCGGTGATCTCGATCATGAAATAGCTCTTGTCGATGCCGTAATCCTCGATATGATACTTTTTA
>JAGCSS010000292.1 GCA_017964055.1 Lachnospiraceae bacterium | reverse complement strand
TCAACGGAGGCCGAGGGCTTCGAAGTATAGAGCAGGCCCTCATAGGTGGTATAGCCGCTCAGCACCGCTTCGATATAGTGCTCGCCGTAGGTGACGGGAACGGGCTGCGTATACGGGGTCAGTATGCCGTCGATATAGAGGTTCGCGAATCCGGGATCTATCGTGAATCTCACATTGCAGTATTCCACTGGTTCGGGTGAGAACGGAGCCAGATCGAACACTGCAGTTTTGTCGCGGCTGACAAGCAGTGTGCCGGTGCCTTTCAGATCGCCGTTTTCGGCGGTGATCGGATAAGTGCCCTCCTGCAGCGTGAGCAGCAGGTCTTCGGTGATCTGTACCGTCAGTCCCGTACCTATAAAAAGCGTGCCTCCGATAAATGCAGAATCGTTGGCCAGACGCAGGTACCCGTGTCCGGTCGTGACCTTCAGCATATATACGAAGCCGTCGATGCTGTAGAGTGAGAGCACGTCGCTCTTATAGAGGGTATCCGGCGAAACGAAATATCCGTCATTGAGCACGAGCAGGGAATCGTCATAGCGGTAGACCGCTTCGCCGATCGACATGCGCTTGATATCGCGCTCGTTCACGAGGTTCCGCACACCTTTGTATACGCTGACGTTGGCCATGCCCGTGAGGCTTATGATCCTGTTCTGCGCGGTGCGCGATACCGTGACGAAATCGCCGGGCTTAAGGAGCGACGCGGTTATCGCGCGTCCGTAGCCCGTAGTCATATTGGTGGCGCCGGAGTAGGTATACTCCTCGAAATCCTTGCTTCCGAGCCTGCAGAGCACTATGACCGAATCGTCGGTATTAACTTCGGCAACGATCGCGTCAAAGGTCTCTTCGGAAGGCTCCGGCGTGATCGAGACCGCGGATGCCGTCCCCGAAGGCGCAGGAGTGGATGAGGGGCCTGTTCCTTTGCCGTTGTCGGAAGTAAGCACCTTAACTATAGAGAATATGATGATCAGCAGTACTACGCCTATCCCCGCGAAAACGGGGAGCTTGTAATCGGTTTTTTTGTTCATGTCAGTCCTGTTTATTGTTTAATGCCAGTTCCAGCAGCTTTTCCGGAGTATTGAGTGAAGGATCGGCGAGGACCGCCGAAAGCAGTCGCTCGAGCGTTTCTCCGACAGACTTTCCGGCGGGGATACCTGCCTGCATCAGGTCGTGTCCGTTTACCGCGAGTGACTTGATATCGGTACAGTCGCCCGCATCGATGATACTGCGGCAGAGCCTGCGTGCGCCCGTGAGATCGAGGTCGGGGTCCGCGGCACCGATGAATGCAAAGAGCGGTTCCATAAGCTCTCGCCCGGCATCGCTCATGAGCCTGCGCATGCCTGCGGGATCGAGAACGGTGACAGGCACCTGCCTGAAACGCAGCAGGGCTTTTACCGTATATATGGTCTGGTTGTCGAACTTCAGGCGGTGCATGATCTCGGAAGCCGAACCTGTATATAAAAGAAGAAGAGCCCATCTTACCGCGGTATCGTAAGGCGCTCCGGCCAGCCGCGCGCACAGCTCGTTCATGCGTCCGCTTTTTGCGGTACGCTCGAGTTCGGGCAGTATGACGCGGTCGATACCCAGTTCATGCAGGAGGACCAGTCTGTCGGGCCAGTCGGACATCAGGAGCTTGTGCAGCTCGGAATGTATGCGTTCGGCGCTGATGTTCGCCAGTGTCGGAGCCAGTTTGCGGGCTGCTTCGAGAGTGGCGGGATCGATGTCGAAACCCAGCTGCGCGCTGAAACGCACCGCCCGCAGGATCCTTAAGGCATCCTCGCCGAAGCGCGCCTCGGGTACACCCACGCAGCGTATAAGCCCGTTTTCCAGATCGTCCTTTCCGCCGAACATATCTACGAGTCCGTCGGAATTGCAAGCCATCGCATTTATCGTAAAATCGCGTCTTTTAAGGTCTTCCTCGAGCGAACGGGTAAATTCCACGCTGTCCGGATGACGGCTGTCCGAGTATTTTCCGTCGACACGGTAGGTCGTGATCTCGTAGCCCTCTTTGCCGAACATCGCGGTGACGGTGCCGTGCTTGATGCCGGTATCCACGGTGCGGGAAAAAATAGCTTTTGTCTCTTCGGGCAGAGCCGAGGTCGTGATATCCCAGTCCTGCGGCTCGCGTCCGAGCATGCTGTCGCGGACGCAGCCCCCGACGGCGTATGCCTCGTGACCTGCCTCCTCAAGTTTTTGTATTATATATGAAACCCTCTCGGGCATCGTAATGTTCAGATTGTCGCTGCTGCTCATCCGTCGGTTCATACTCCTTCCGATTTTCGCCTTACATTATAGCATATCTGCGGTGTCTGTGTGAAATCTTTGTGAAGTGAGCAAAAATGCTTTATTTTTTCGGTTTTTTATGCTATAACTGTATCTCGGAGTCTGTCGGAGGACAGGCAGAGTTTTATTCGGAACCGGTTAAAAACCGTTCCTGCAGAGGAGGAAGACAAATGAAAAAGAAGTTTACGGCAGCGGCTCTCGTGCTTTGCCTCGCACTTGTTCTCGGTGCCTGCAGCAAGGGCAATGCCAACGTTATCACAGGGTATAAGAGCGGAGACGTGACCCTCGGACAGTACAAGGGTGTTGAATACAGCCCTCTTTCGACAGAGGTGACCGATGAAGATATCCAGAAGAAGATCGATTCGTTTTTGAACAGCAATCAGGAAAAGGTTGAGATCACGGACAGAACCGATGTCCGCGACGGAGATGTTACCAGCATTGATTTTACCGGTTATATGAACGGCGAGACCTTTGAAGGCGGGACAGGCACGGATTATCCCCTTACCATCGGCTCGGGACAGTTTATCGACGGTTTTGAGGATGGACTTGTCGGAGTGAATGTAGGAGAGACGGTCGATCTTGCACTGCAGTTCCCCGATCCTTATCAGAACAATCCCGATTTCGCGGGCAAGCCCGTTACCTTTACCGTTACGGTCAACGGCATCTACACGATGGTCACTCCCGAGTTCACCGATGAGCTCGTTGCGGATAAGACCGATTACAACACTACCGCCGAGTATCGCGATTATGTTGCGTCACAGCTTAAGACCCAGCTTGAGTCCGACGCTCAGAGCAGCAAGGAGTACGATATCGTTAAAAAGGTCATTGAGAATTCTACCTTCAAGAAGGATCTGACCGATGAGATCACCGAAGCCAAGAACAACATGATCTCCAGCTACAACTCGATGTATCAGTCGGCGTACGGCGTTGACGCGGCTACATTCTTCGCTGCCATCTACGGCATGGACGCAGCTACGTTTGATGACTACATGCTGAACCAGGCAGAGATGAACACCAAGTTCGGCTATGTTGCATCTGCTGTAGCCGAGCAGGAGAAGATCGAGTGCACCGAGGAAGAGATCGCGGAGCTCGCAAAGAACATGCTCGACTCCTACGGATATCAGAGCGTAGAGGAGCTGTACGCACAGCTTAAGAGCGTATACAAGACCGAAGGCAAGGACGTTGTCGCTGCTCAGGTCAAGCTCAACAAGGCAGCCGACATTATGTACGACAACGCGGTAGCGGCTGCGGCAGCAACAGAGTAAATAAACGGAATATCATAAAAGAAACCCGTCCGGAGCGATCCGGACGGGTTTTTGTTTTTACTGATATGTTATTCGTTTAGATGTAGCAGACAACATCTACGGTCGATCCTGCGGCGGGAACCGGGATCACATTGCCCTCGATGGGAGCTCCGTTAACGGTAAGACCGGTCTTGCCGGAGCCCGCGGTCACGCGGATGTTGTAGAGGCTGCCGCGGTAGCGGCGTGTTACGCTGTAATCGCCGAGCTCTGCGGGAACGCAGGGCTTAACCGAAAGTCCGTCAAGTGTGGGCTGTACGCCGAGTATAGCCTGGCTGATGTCCACGAACGCCCATGCCGCAGTGCCTGTAAGGAACGAGTTCTTTGCCTCGCCGTAATGAACTGCTGCGCGGCCCGCGATCATCTGTGAGTATACATAAGGCTCGGTGCGGTGGATCTCGCTGACATCCTCTAGTAATGCAGGGCAGCTGCGGCGGTAGATCTCGAACGCCATCTCGGCATCTCCGATGACCGGAGCGGCAACCGAAACCCACGGATTGTTGTGGGTGAATATCGCGCCGTTCTCCTTGTATCCGGGCGGGTATGAGGAAATCTCACCCAGCTCG
>JAGCSS010000291.1 GCA_017964055.1 Lachnospiraceae bacterium | reverse complement strand
CGGATGTGTTAGCTCACTATGACGTTATAGATCACGATGCCGTGAGAGAGCGCTTCTGCGAGAAGCTTTCCGCCTTCACACACGAACTCCGCTTTCCTCGTGCCTTGTATCTGGCGATGAGTCAGGGCGCTCGATTCGTTTGATCTCCGCTTTCTGCCGGCTCGTGGTCTTTTCTGACAGCATATTCCTTATGCCTCAAAACAGTCCCGTGATGCCCGATTGATCAAACAATAGTATTTCATACAGATCCTGGTTACTCGATACTGCATCGGATACTGACCCTTTGCAGATCACGTTTCTGGATACCGCGCCTAAAGCCGGGATCATCTGTGAGGACGGTACAGACGTTCTTGAAACCTGTCGGACGGCTCGAAAAAAGTACGGGAGCGGATGTCTGGCTCCCGTACTCTGAACAGACAGATGCTGCGTGAATGGTATATGCTGGAACCGGTCACTCCATAAGTTTATCCAACTCGGCGGCAATTGCGGAAAGAAATTCGTCGGTATCAACGCCGCGCGCCTTGAATCCGGGCTCTGCGAGATGAACGAGATCGTTCGTCATGATCCCGCTTCCGAGCGTATTGAAACAGGCCTTCTCAAGTGAATCCCCGAAGTCCTGCAACCGGGTGTTTCCGTCAAGCTCGCCGCGCTTACGGAGCGCACCGGTCCAAGCAAAAATCGTCGCAACGGGGTTCGTGCTGGTCTTCTCGCCCTTCAGATATCTGTAGTAATGACGGGTGACTGTACCGTGGGCGGCCTCGAACTCATACTTCCCGTCGGGATTCACCAGTACCGACGTCATCATGGCAAGAGAACCGAATGCCGTAGAGACCATGTCGCTCATCACGTCGCCGTCATAATTCTTGCATGCCCAGATATAGCCGCCTTCCGAGCGGATAACGCGGGAGACCGCATCGTCTATCAGGGTGTAGAAATAGGTAATGCCAAGCTCTTCGAATCGGCTCCTGTAATTCTCATACTCCGCCTCGAACACTTTCCGGAACTCGCCGTCATAATTCTTTGAGATTGTGTCCTTGGCTGAAAACCACAGATCCTGCTTTGTGTCGACGGCGTATTGGAAACATGAGCGGGCAAAATCGCGGATGCTGTCGATATAGTTGTGCTGTCCGAGCCAGACCGCGGGACCGGACGCCTTGTGAACAGTGATCGTCTGTTCTTTGCCGCTCTCGCCTTTGAACACCATCGAACACACGCCGGGCTCGTCTGTAATCATTTCGGCGGATTTATAGATGTCGCCGTACGCGTGACGTGCGATCGTGATCGGCTTTTTCCAGTTCCTGACGACCGGTTTGATGAAATCGATGACGATCGGTGAGCGAAAAACGGTCCCGCCCATGATCGAGCGGATAGTAGCGTTTGGCGAAGGCCACATCTTCGTAAGCTGCGGATACTCCTGCATGCGCTGATAGTTCGGAGTGATGGTGGCGCATTTGACTGCGACCCCGTGCCTGAGCGTGGCATAAGCCGCCTCTTCGGTCACTTTATCTTCAGTCGCGTTGCGGTTGAACAGGCTCAGATCGTAGTATTCTGTGTTGAGTTCAACGTAGGGGCAGATGAGCAAATCCTTGATCTTCTGCCAGAGGATGCGGGTCATCTCGTCGCCGTCCATTTCTACGATAGGCACGGTCATTTTGATTCTATCCATTGTTATTCCTCCATTCAATCCTCGCCGTGGCCTGCCGCGTAGTAATTCATAAGGCAGCCTTCCGTAAGGATGAGCTTCTCATCACCGGAAAGTTCGCGGCAATACAGCCTGATCGGCCTCGTTCCATCCTTTGTGATAACGACCGCATCGAATTCCTCCCTGCCTTCAAGTATCCCTGCTCTGACTCCAGGGATATAGATCCAGTCGTCCTCGGAGAAATCAAACGCCTCGTCTGTGTCCATTGTGAACGGCACGATGCCCCAGTTGATGCAGTTGGATCTGTAACGCTTGGTCGCGTATTCATAGCAGATATTCGCAAAGCCGCCCAGTACCTTCTGGCAACTCGCCGCCTGCTCCCGCGCGGATCCGTCGCCCGGCTTTTTGGAAACGACGCAGCTGCCAACGGTGGTCTTACGCAGTTCGCCGCCGACCTTCTTAAGTACCTCGGCGACAGCTTCAGGGGCCTCGCCCTTCTCCCGTCTTTCCTCCAGCTGTCTCACCTGTTTGCTGTGATTGACATATTCGGGAACACGTCTTGAGAGGGCAAAGTCGGACAGCTTGATCGGATTGGAGCGGTAACTCGACGTCTCGCCGGACGGTATGAGCTCGTCTGTCGTCGTGACTTCATCGGGGATCACGGCGCACAGCTTTACAAGCAGATCGTCCTCCAGCTTCGGCATATGCGGCCAGTCTGTGATATTCGGACCCAGCTTTAGCTCGACGGACGGATCGGCTTTCCCGAATCCGTACCAGCAGCGTTTGTCATATACCGTATCGGTATAGTGGTATTCATGAGGCTCGACCGTATACTCGATATCGGTGGCCGCTGTCAGCACGCCTCCGTTTATCGCGGTCGCGGCAATCGAGCGCGCGTCCATAAGCGCGACGGCAGCAATCTGACCATCGGAAGGCTTTGAGCCCTCGCGGTTCGCAAAATTCCTGGTCGCATGCCTGATCGACAGGGTATTGTTTGCCGGCGTGTCGCCTGCGCCAAAGCAGGGTCCGCAAAAGCACGGCTTGATCACTGCTCCTGCTTCGATATAAGCCTGAGCGGTTCCGTCCCGAAGGATGGCGAGATTCACC
The DNA here is from genome assembly GCA_017964055.1 of Lachnospiraceae bacterium. Lineage (GTDB taxonomy): Bacteria > Bacillota > Clostridia > Lachnospirales > Lachnospiraceae > RUG11977. The sequence continues at coordinate 2,479 of JAGCSS010000291.1, read as the reverse complement.
GGGGCTGATGACGGATACACGGACAGATCAAAATAGCCGTTTCCGATGCTTTTGCCTTTTACGAGCGCCGCAGCCTCCACAAGGTTGTCGTACATGCCTCACGCACAGCCGACGATAATTCCTTGGTCGCACTGCACCTTGCCATCGGTATTGATGCTGCGGCAAAGATCGAGCTTCACGCTTCCGAGCGATTTGTTGCACTCGTCCTCGATCTGCCTGAAGATTCGCTCGGGATCCTTCTGCAGCTCATGGATGGTATAAGCTTTCGACGGATGGAACGGCAGCGCGATCATCGATTCCATTCTGTCAAGCCTGATCGTCACCATCCTGTCATAGTAAGCCCCGTCCTCTGGGGCGAGAGGAGAATACGCCTCCGATCTTCCGACGTTTTCGTAATACGCTCTGACCTTCTCGTCCGTCGGCCAGATCGAAGTAAGACAGCTGGTCTCGGTCGTCATCACGTCGATCCCGATACGGAAATCCATGCCGAGAGCCGTAATGCCGGGGCCGGCGAATTCCATGACTCTGTTCTTGACAAATCCGTCAGGGAAGGTCGCCCCGAGCAGTGCGATTGCGACGTCATGTGGGCCGATGCCATGTGGGACTTCCCCCTCGACCCATACAAGCACCACTTCGGGCTCGTCGATATCCCATGTGTTGTTCAACAACTGTTTGACCAGCTCCCCGCCGCCTTCGCCGACGCCCATCGTTCCGTAGCATCCGTAGCGGGTGTGGGAATCCGAGCCTAGCACCATCTGCCCGCATCCGGCGAGCTTCTCTCTTGCGAACTGATGGATAACGGCCTGATTCGGCGGAACGTAGATGCCGCCGTATTTCTTTGCGGCGGATAGTCCGACTGCGTGATCGTCCTCATTGATCGTACCTCCAACCGCGCACAGACTGTTATGGCAGTTCGTCATAGCGTATGGTATGGGGAACTCCTTCATGCCTGACGCGCGGGCGGTCTGAATGATTCCGACATAGGTGATATCGTGCGATATCATGGAATCAAATTTGATCCGCATCTTTCCGTCGCCGCTTTTTTTCTTTTCATGAGCCCTGAGTATCTTATAGGCCATCGTGCGCTCGCGGGCGACGAAATCCACCGTCTCCGCATCAACCGGAAGCCCATCCTTCAGGTATACTCCGCTGCTCTTTTTCTCGATCATTTCCATACTTATAATCCCGGATCAGTTGGTCTGTTTCTCTTTTTCCCTGAGCATGTCGCGCAGGAATTGCTGCGCTCTGTAAACGTGCAGCGCCATTTCCTTGTCAGCCGCTTCCGTGTCGTGCGCCGCTATCGCTTTGAGTATGCTCCAATGCTCTGCGGAAGACTGCATCGCCCGGCTTTTATTCTCTATGGACGCCTTGCGGAACTTCTGGATCTTTCTGTGCAGCGGCACGAGCGTGTCGTAGAACACAGCGCTTCCGCTCAGCTTATAGATCTTCTCATGAAATTCGCTGTCAAGGGCTTTGACCTTCTCTGCGTCGTGTTTATTTACATAGAACTCCTGAAGTTCCAGCGTTTCTTCAAGGTCCTTCAGTTCATCCTCAGTGATCCTTGCGGCGCATGCCGCAGCTGCAAGTCCTTCGATCCGTTTTCTGATCTCGTATATGTACTCGGCGTCTTCCTCCGTGATACCGAGCACCAGGAGACCTTTGTTCTGTGACTCGATGATGTGTTCCTGTTCAAGCGCTCTGATCGCCTCCCTTACCGGGGTACGGCTGACTCCGAGTTCCTCGCACAGCTTGGCTTCGGTGAGGATGCTTCCGCGCGGATATACCCCGTTGAGGATATTCCATTCAATTGTCTCGAATACCTGATCTGCAAGTGATACTGGCCTGTCGGTGATCATCGTTTCATCCCCCTTCCTTTCACAAGCGGCGCAGCCGGCCGCCCGAAAGCTGTTCGATCTTGCCTTCGAGCTCGCTTGTTGTCAAAGACGTCTGACGGCCGTTCTCGTATTCGCCATCTATCCAGGTTTTCAGCGTTGCAACCAGCTCGTCATGTTTTGTCAGCTTTTCGTTTTCGCCGAGATTGTAGTTCTCGTTGATCCAATACGCGATCCCCGCAAGGCCGGAAGATTTGCCGATCAGGACGGACGGGCGCTTGTTGAGGATCTTCGTCGTATCAAAGATGTTGTAGATCTGTTCATCCTTCATGAGTCCGTCGGCATGGATGCCAGCCCTTGTTGTATTGAAGCTGCGGCCGATGAAGGGTGTCATGTCCGGGATCTTGTAGCCGATCTCATTTTTGAAATAATCGGCGATCTCCGTAATCACCGTCGGATCCATTCCGTCCATGGAGCCTCTCAGCGATGCGTACTCCATGACCATGGCCTCGAGCGGGGTATTGCCGGTCCTTTCGCCTATACCGAGAAGCGAGCAGTTGACGGCGCACGCACCGTACAGCCACGCAGTGGAGGCGTTGGAAACCGCTTTGTAGAAATCGTTGTGTCCGTGCCACTCAAGCATCTCG
>JAGCSS010000290.1 GCA_017964055.1 Lachnospiraceae bacterium | reverse complement strand
ATGACCGAGGGCAATTATGAATGCAAGACCGGCATCGACAGAAAGGATGAGATCGGCGACATGGCCCGAAGCATCGATAAGCTCTCGGACCGGCTGAAGGAGAACGAGGTCGAGCGCAGAAACCTCGAGCAGATGCGTCTCGATTTCTTCGCGAACGTTTCGCATGAGCTGAGGACACCCATTGCCGTGGTAAGAGCCACGACCGAGTGCCTCGCAGACGGAGTGGTCACCGAGGAGTCACAGGTCAGCGATTATCACGAGAGGATACTGCGCGAATGTAAGTCCATGGAGCGCCTGGTTGCGGATCTGCTGATCCTCTCAAAGATGCAGAATCCTAACTTCAGGATTGAAAAGGAACCGGTAAATCTGGTCCATATCTTCGACGAGCTCGTACGCAGTGCGGCTGCGATCAGTCAGGAGAAGAATATCGCGATAGTCATGAACAGGGACAAGGATGTGTACATGATGATGGGCGATTACGACCGCCTGCGCCAGATGTTCATGGTCATATTTGACAACGCGATCAAGTTCTCGGGCGAGAACTCAAAGATATATGTCACGCTGAAGTCCGGCGAGGACGGAAGCCCCATGACCGTCAGCATCAGGGATGAGGGCATCGGTATCTCGAAGGAGGAGCTGCCGTTCATTTTCGACAAGTTCTACAAGTCAAAGCTCAGGATGAACGCGAAGGGCACCGGTCTGGGACTGGCCATCGCCAAGAATATAGCGCTCAAGCATGACGGCGAGATCAAAGTGGAGAGCGAGCCCGGAAAGGGCACCGAGTTCATCTTTAGTTTTCATGAAATTTCGGAAGAAGAATATATGTTATCAGAAAGTTAGGAAAGAAAATCATAAATTTTTAGAAAATATACTTGCATTTTTCCTTTGAATAGGTTATAATGTACTCACAACAAAACCTCCTGAGGTGTTCGATCATCCTGTATTTTTGAACCTACATCACTTTAAACGGAACTCCAATATCTTTGAGCCTATGTCAGGCCTCCTTAATTGTCAGTGGAAGGCAGAAGCTCATTTGAGGGCATCCACCTAGCAATTGCTAGGAGTCAAAAAACAGGAACCGGCACTTTGGGTACACATTTAAAGGCTGCATGCAGCAGCGTCGAGCCGCTGGCCCGTAACGGGGGTCAGCGGCTGTAGTTTTTTATAATCCTTTTTTAACTCTTTGTTTCTTTTTTATTTCCCCAAAATGTGATATATTAATCATTACAAACCAAAGAGGAGCGTAGCTGTATGAAGGACGGATTTGTCAAGGTTGCGGCGGTCACGCCGGTCATTAAGCTCGGCGACTGTGTCTATAACGCGGACGAGATCATCAGGCTCATCAAAGAGGCCGAGGAGCGCAGGATAAAGGTCGTATGCTTTCCGGAGCTCTGCCTTACCGGTTATACCTGCGGCGATCTGTTCCTGCAGGATGTGCTGCTGACGAGCGCGAAAAACGAGCTCGTGAGGATAGCGCGGGCGACTGCGGGACTCAGTGTTTTTGCGGTTGTATCGCTTCCGCTCCAGGTCAACTCAAAGCTCTATATCTGCGCGGCTGCCATGCAGAACGGCAGGATACTCGGAATCGTTCCGAAGCATTTCCTTCCCGCGTACGGAGAGTATTACGAGTCCAGGCATTTCCAGCAGGGAGCCCGGGATGTTAAATATATAGATATCGGCGGGCAGAGCGTGCCTTTCGGCATGAGTGTCCTGTTTGACAATACGGAGATGCCAGAGCTGTCGATCGCGATCGAGATCTGCGAGGATCTCTGGATGCCCCAGCCGCCGAGCGGTTCGCACGTGCTGGCGGGCGCGACGCTGGTGCTCAATCCTTCCGCGAGCGACGAGCTGGCGGGAAAGCGTGCCTACAGGCGCGGCCTGGTGACCAACCAGAGCGCGAGGCTTGTGTGCGGTTATCTGTATGCGGACGCCGGAGAGGGCGAGTCTACGACGGACTTAAGCTTCTCGGGACATAATCTGATCGCGGAGAACGGCACTTTGCTGGCGCAGTCCGAGCTTTTCTCGAACGGCATGACCGTTTCCGAGATAGATATCAACAAGCTGGTCAACGAGAGACGCAGGATGACCTCCTACGCGTCGGGCGATGAGGGCTATGTGCATGTTCCGTTCTCGTTCGGGAATGCGGAGACAGCAGAGCTTACGAGGCATTATCCCCGTAATCCTTTCATCCCCGAGGATGAGGGCGAGAGGATAGCGGCACTGAGGCAGATCATCGCCATACAGGCGCACAGCCTCATGTCGAGGCTTAAGTGCATCGGCTGCAGGCAGGCTGTTCTAGGGCTTTCGGGCGGACTCGATTCCACACTTGCGCTGCTGGTAACCGTTGAGGCGTTTAAGGGCCTCGGCATCGACACTCACGGCATTACCGCAGTTACGATGCCGTGCTTCGGTACATCAAAGAGAACCTACGCCAACGCTCTGATACTGGCCGAGGAGCTCGGTGTGGAGCTGATCGAGATCAATATCAAAGACGCGGTCTTAAAGCATTTTGAGGATATCGGTCAGGACCCGGAGGTACACGACGTTACCTTCGAGAACGCGCAGGCCAGAGAACGTACGCAGATACTGATGGATCTGGCCAACAAAAACAACGGCATAGTCATCGGGACCGGCGATCTTTCGGAGCTGGCGCTCGGCTTTGCCACCTACAACGGCGACTATATGTCGATGTACGGAGTCAACGCATCCGTACCCAAGACCCTCGTGCGCGAGCTCGTGCGCTACATTGCGGTCAATTCAAAGAGCCAGAGGCTCTGCGATACATTGCTCGACGTGCTCGATACCCCGGTATCGCCCGAACTGCTCCCCGCTACGGCGGAGGGAGTTACGAGCCAGATCACCGAGGATATCGTGGGACCTTACGAGCTGCATGATTTCTTCCTGTTCTACATGCTCCGCTACGGCTTCAGGCCGGCCAAGATATACAGGCTGGCGAAGTACGTATTCGACGGCGATTACGATGACGCGACGCTGCTCAAATGGCTGAAGAGCTTTTACCGCAGGTTCTTTGCGCAGCAGTTCAAGCGCTCGTGCCTGCCCGACGGCCCGAAGGTCGGATCGGTTGCGCTCTCGCCGCGCGGAGACTGGAGGATGCCCAGCGATATCAAGGCCACGGCCTGGTTAAAGGAGCTGGATGAGCTGTGATCTGCCCGGGTGCCGGATAACGGACGGCGGGTTAAGATAGGCATTCGTAGCCTGAGGCTAAATTCAAACGGGTGCCGTATAGATAAATCAAATGGACGAGAATAACAACAAACAGGGCGGCAATGACAATAACGGTCGAAAGCCGCAGAACGTCAGGATATTCATCATCTGCCTGATAGCTGCGATACTGGCCATGCTCTTTTTCAAATATCTGACCGAGCAGGTGCAGTCGGCAAAGATCGAGGAGATAACCTACGATGAATTCCTGAAGATGCTGGAAAAGGGCGAGGTTGACAGTGTGGTCATCGAGAACCAGAGGATCATGATCACGCCTAAGACGCAGACCTCGTTTTACGGACTTACATACTACACGGGCATCGTGGACGATCCCGAGCTGACGCAGAGACTGTATGCTTCGGGCGTCAAGTTCAACGCGCAGGTCATCGACAAGAGCTCGACTATAGTCGATATCCTGCTTGTCTACGTGCTGCCGTTCGTGCTGATCTATGTGCTGATGTATTTCTTCCTGCGCATGCTCTCGAAGAGCAGCGGAGGAGTCATGGGCGTCGGCAAATCGAACGCGAAGATCTACGTGGAAAAGGAGACCGGCGTTACTTTTAAGGACGTGGCCGGACAGGACGAGGCAAAGGAATCCATCAGTGAGCTGGTTGATTTCCTGCACAACCCTGGCAAATACCAGAAGATCGGTGCCAAGCTGCCTAAGGGCGCATTGCTCGTAGGCCCTCCCGGAACCGGTAAGACCCTTCTGGCCAAGGCTGTTGCGGGCGAGGCTCATGTGCCTTTCTTCTCGCTCGCGGGTTCGGACTTTGTGGAGATGTTCGTAGGCGTGGGTGCTTCGCGAGTAAGAGACCTCTTTAAGCAGGCACAGCAGCAGGCTCCCTGTATCGTATTCATCGATGAGATCGATGCGATAGGTAAGAGCCGTGACACGCAGTACGGCGGAGGAAACGACGAGCGTGAGCAGACTCTCAACCAGCTGCTTGCCGAGATGGACGGTTTTGACACGAGCAAGGGTATCGTTATCCTTGCGGCCACCAACCGTCCCGAGGTACTCGATAAGGCGCTGCTGCGTCCCGGACGTTTTGACCGCAGGATAATCGTTGACAAGCCCGATCTGAAGGGCAGGGTAGAGGTCCTTAAGGTCCATGCGAAGAATGTATTTATGGACGATTCGGTCGATCTCGAGGAGATAGGACTTGCGACATCCGGCGCTGTGGGCTCCGATCTGGCCAATATCATAAACGAGGCCGCGATCCTGGCCGTAAAGCAGGGCCGCACCTCCGTTTCGCAGGCTGATCTGATGGAGTCCGTCGAGGTAGTCATCGCCGGCAAGGAAAAGAAGGACAGGATCTTAGGACCCGAGGAAAAGCGCATCGTGGCTTACCACGAGACAGGCCATGCCCTGATCACCGCGCTCGAGAAACACGCCGAGCCCGTGCAGAAGATAACGATCGTGCCCAGGACCATGGGTTCGCTCGGTTATGTAATGCAGGTGCCCGAGGAGGAAAAATACCTGATGAGCGAGGCGGAGCTTCGAGCCCGTCTGGTACCGCTCTACGGCGGACGCGCTGCTGAGGAACTGGTATTTGATTCGATCACGACAGGTGCCTCGAACGATATAGAGAAGGCTACGGCTATTGCAAGAGCCATGGTCACGCAGTACGGCATGTCAAAGAAGTTCGGAGCGATCGGGCTCGAGTCGATCGAGAGCAAGTATCTCGACGGCAGGCCCGTTATGAACTGCGGACAGGAGACGGCGAGCGACATCGACCGTGAGGTCATGGATCTGCTCAGGAGCTGCTACGATAAGGCAAAGGAACTGCTCGGAGCGAACCGTGACATCCTCGATAAGATCGCGGAGTATCTGGCCGAGAATGAGACGATCACGGGCAAGCAGTTCATGGAGCTCTATGACAAGGTGCTGGTGGAGCGCGGCGGAGATAACAGCGCCGCGGCATCCGAAGAAACCGCCTCCGGCGAAGTGACCGATGCGGCACCGGATAATGCAGTTACCGCGCAGACGTCCGGAATATACTGAGACCGTGCGGGCAGAGGCTTAAGCGGTCCGAAAGGAAAACATGAGAACCGAAGAGTTTAAAATGGAACGGCCGGGGCAGGCCGAGATCGGTAAGGAATACGAGGTCATCGAAAAGAGTACCGAAGCATTTTATTACTACATCCTGATGCCTGCCATCGCCATGTCCGGCAACTATTCACTCGGAGAGAGGATCAAGTCGACAAAAGGCATAGTAAGGGATATCCGCCAGGACGCGAGAGGCTACTTTGTGTATGTCGAATTCAATGAATGATGCTTGCCCGGCTGTGAATAGGCTCTGTATTATGCTGTGAACAGTATCTGTGACAAGAAGGAATTATGTTCGATCTTGAAGAAGAATTAAAAAAGCTTCCCGACAAACCGGGAGTATATATCATGCATGACGCGGCCGACGCCATTATCTACGTCGGGAAGGCCGTGAGCCTCAAAAACCGCGTCAGGCAGTATTTTCAGAAGCGCGTGCGCTCGCCCAAGATAGAGAGGATGATCTCGCTGATCGACCATTTTGAGTATATCGTGGTCGGCAGTGAGATGGAGGCGCTTGTACTGGAGTGCAATCTCATCAAAGAGAACCGCCCCAAGTACAACACCATGCTCATGGATGACAAGACCTATCCGTTCATTAAGGTCACTGTCAAAGAGGCGTTCCCGCGCGTTTTTCTTACGCGCAAACATGTAAACGACGGAGCGCGCTACTTTGGGCCTTATACGAATGTCGAGGCAGCGAGGAACACGCTCGAGATGCTGAACGGCCTGTATCATACGCGCAAATGCAGAAAGTCGGTTCCGGACGGCGGCATCGCAGGCGAGAGAGCCTGCCTGTACCATCACATGAAGCAGTGCGACGCGCCCTGCATAGGCGCGGTCTCATCTGAGGAATACAGGCGTTCCATCGAAAAAATAGTGGAATTCCTTGATGGTAATTCGGGTCCCATAGTTAAGGAACTCGAGGGTAAGATGAAGGAAGCCGCGGCTGCGATGGAGTTTGAAAAAGCGGCGGAATACAGGGACCTGATCAGCGATATCAAGCGCATCAACCAGGTTCAGCGCGTCACCAGCGAGGACGAGGGCAACAGGGATGTCGTGGGTCTCGCGGTAGCCGGGGAAGAGGCTGTTGTGCAGGTATTCTTCATCCGCGGCGGAAAGCTCGTCGGAAAAGAGCATTATTACATGAACGATATTGGCAGCGAGAAACGCGCCGACATCCTGAACGAGTTCGTAAAACAGTACTATTCCGGCACACCTTCGATACCGAAGGAGATACTGCTGGCGGAGGAGATCCCCGAGGCCGAACTGATCGGTTCGTGGCTCTCGGAGCGCGCGGGCGCGAAGATCTATATCAGGTCTCCGAAGCGCGGCGAAAAGGAAGGCCTGATCAGGCTAGCGAACAGCAATGCCTCGGGCATACTGATCCGTGACGGCGAGAAGCTCGCAGAGGCGAAGAAGCGCACCACGGGCGCGCTGGAAGAGCTGGCGGAGCTGCTCTGCATCCCCGTGCCCGAAAGGATCGAGGCTTACGATATCTCGCATATCAGCGGTTTCGAGACCGTAGGCTCGATGGTCGTTTATGAGAACGGCAGGCCCAAGCCCGGCGACTACCGAAAGTTCAGGATCAGGACTGTTACGGGACCGGATGATTACGCGTCGCTCGCAGAGGTACTCACGAGACGTTTTGAACATGGAAAAAAGGAGATCGAAGCCGCAAAAACGGAGGGCGGAAAGCTGACCAGCTTCTCAAAGTTCCCCGACATCATCATGATGGACGGCGGCAGGGGTCAGGTCAATGTCTGCCTCGAGGTTTTTGAAAGGCTCGGCATCGACATACGCGTGTGCGGTCTGGTAAAGGACGATAACCACAGGACCAGGGGCATTTATTACAACAATATCGAAGTACCGATAGATACCTCTTCGGAGGCATTTAAACTGATAACCAGAGTGCAGGACGAGGTGCACCGCTTTGCGATCGAGTACCACAGGATGCTGCGCTCGAAGGAGCAGGTTCACTCGATACTCGACGACATCGAGGGCATAGGACCGACGCGCAGACGCGCCCTGATGAAGCATTTCACCTCGCTCGAGGCGGTCAGGAGCGCATCTGTAGAGGAGCTCGAGAGCTGCGAGAGCATGAACAGGGCTTCGGCAGAGGCGGTATACGCATTTTTCAGGGAGAAAGAGAAGAACTGAACCGGACGCGGGGAGCCTGTCCGGGGAAAGGCTTAGGGCGGCATATGGCGCTGTATTTGTATCTCGGCCCGTCCGGCGCGGGCAAATCATACGAACTGAATAAGATGATCACAGAAGAGGCGGCCAAAGATTTTGACCGCAATTTTCTGCTGGTCGTGCCCGAGCAGTTTACGCTCCAGACACAGCGTGACATGATCGCGATGAGCCCGACCGGCGGCATCATGAACATCGACGTACTGAGCTTTCCGCGCATGGCGCACCGCATTTTTGAGGAGCTCGGGGTGAAAACACCGGTAACGCTCGAGGATACGGGCAAGACCATGATCGTAAAAAAGGTGGCGCTCGACCGCGCGGACAGACTGGGCATATACGCGGGCAAGGTGCACCGCAGGGGCTTTATCGACGAGATGAAATCCCTGATCTCCGAGTTTTACCAGTACGGGATCGGACCCGATGAACTGGAGAGGATGCAAAAGACCGCGCAGAACCGTCCGCAGCTTGAGGGAAAGCTGCGCGATATCTCCGTGATCTATGAGGGCTTCAGGGAGTTTATCAGCGGAAGGTTCATCATGAACGAGGAGCTGCTGCAGCTGTTCGTCGAAAACGCGCCGCGCTCAAGGGTGCTTAAAGGCGCCGCCGTATGCTTCGACGGGTTTACGGGTTTTACCGTGATGCAGCTCAAATGCATCGAGTGCCTGATGGAGATCGGCTGCGACGTGCATGTGACGGTGACGATAGACCCAGCCGATGCGGATAAACTGCCCGACGAGGAGGATCTGTTCTGCCTTTCGGAAAAAACCGTCGACAAGCTGACGCGCATCGCGGACGGGACCGGTACCGATATCGTAAAGAGGATCATCGCTCCGGAGATACCGCCGCGCTTTAAGAACGCGCCCGACGTTGCTGCGCTCGAGCGCTCGATATTCAGGCGGAAGAGGCAGACATACACGGACCGCGGCGGGATCAGGCTCGTTTCCTGCGAGAGCCCCGCGGCAGAGGTCAGGTTCGCCATATGCGAGATCAGGAGGCTCGTCGCGCAGACGGGGTGCAGGTTCGGAGACATCGGCATAATTACCGGAGACGCGAACCTGTACGGAAGGCTTGCTGAGAGGGAATTTGCGGCTGCGGGCATACCCTATTTCATCGATGCGAAAAAGAACATACTCGGGACCGCGCCGGTCGAATTCATCAGGGCCGCGCTCGAGATCGCGGAGCGCGATTACGCTTATGAGAGCGTGTTCAGGTTCTTAAAGACCGGGCTTACGGGCATCGGAGAGGACGACATCGTACTGCTCGAGAACTACTGCGCATCGCGCGCGATACGCGGCAGGAGCATGTGGAAAAAGACCTGGACCGGGAAATACCGCGGCAGATACGATATCGACCTGAACCGCATAAACAGCATCAGGGAGCGCGTGATCGCGGTCACCGCGGAGCCGCTTGAGACCGTTGCGGCGAAAAACGTAAAAGTCTCCGACCGCATAGAGGCCATAAAAACACTTCTTAAGAACTGCGAGGTATACGAACGCCTCGAAAAAGAGGCCGAAGAAAAGAAGGAGAGTCCCGTGTACGAGGTACGTCTCGAGGGACTCGAAGCCGGACAGCTGCAGGAAAAGATAGAGGCGGTATTTGAGAGGATCTGCCTGCTGCTCGGTGACGACATCATCGATCCTTCGGAGTTCTCGGACATACTCGAGACCGGCTTTTCCGAGGCAAAGCTGGCACTGATCCCCCAGGGCAGCGACAGCGTAGTGCTCGGCGACATGGAGAGGACGCGTTTTACCTCGGTAAAGGCGCTTTTCCTGCTCGGGTGCAACGACGGGCTCATCCCCGCATCAGGCGGTGACGCGGGACTGCTCTCGGACGCCGACAGGAGCGTTTTTGCGGAAAACGACATCGAGCTCTCGCCCACAAAGCGGCAGAGCGCGTACCTGAACGAGTTCTATCTGTACCTGAACCTTACCAAGCCCACCGAAAGACTGTATCTGTCCTGCCACAGGATGACTGCGGACAAGAAACCGGGCAGGCCTTCGTATGTCTTCGGAAAACTGATGAAGATGTTTGCAGGGCTTCAGATAAAAGATATATTTGCGGACGATCCCGAGGTGATGCTCGGAAGCGACCGCGGCAGGAGAGCCGCTGCGGACCTGATCCGCGAGAGAAAGCCCGGGGACATCAGTAAGAGCGAGAGACAGCTGCTCTACGAGGTCCTGACGCGTGATGGGGAACTGTACGGAAGGCTTGTCGATGCCGCGTTCAGGGAGCATCTGCCCGAGCGCATCACGCCGGAAAGCGCCGAAAAGCTCTACGGCAGGATGCTCGTCGGAAGTGTTTCGATGCTCGAGAGCTTTGCGGAATGCGCGTTCAAGCATTTCCTCAAATACGGCCTGAGGCTCGATGAGCCGCGGGAATACGCGGTCGGCGGGCTCGAGCTCGGAAACATCTACCATAAGGCGCTCGAGAATTACTGTGAGATACTTAAAAAAAGCGGTCGTAAATGGCACGATACCGAACGCGCGGAGCGTCAGAGTATAGAAGCGACCGCGATAGAGGGCGCGTTTGAGGAGTATGCGGATATACTCTCCGACAGCAAGCGCAACGAATACATCAGAAGGCGTGTGGAGCGCGTGCTCGACAGGACTATAGAGACGCTCGACGCGCAGATAAAGGCGGGTGCGTTTGAGCCGGCATTCTTTGAAAAAGGCTTT
>JAGCSS010000289.1 GCA_017964055.1 Lachnospiraceae bacterium | reverse complement strand
ATTCTCGCGGGTGAGATCTTCTATCCCGAGCATTTGAAGGCACATCTCGAGGACCTGATCGAGTGGAAGAACCTGACACTTACAAAGGTTTACGGCGCAAATGCCGTGACTATCGATGAGATGCTCGACTGGTTCAGAGAATACGGTGAGAAGCTCAAGCCCTACATCTGCAATACCGGCGCGCTGCTCCGCGATTCACAGAAGGCCGGAAAGAAGATCCTCTTCGAGGCTCAGCTCGGATCTCTGCGCGACCTCGACTACGGCATCCACCCCTACACCACTTCATCAAATACGACCGCCGCTTACGCTCCTATCGGTTCGGGACTTCCGTCCGTTAAGATCGATACCGTGGTAGGCGTTGTCAAGGCATATTCGACCTGCGTCGGCGAAGGCCCCTTCACCTGCGAGTGGTTCGGCGAGGAAGCCGAAAAGCTCCGCGAGGCAGGCGGCGAGTACGGCGCAAAGACCGGACGTCCCCGCCGTGTGGGCCCGATCGATCTCGTTGCCACCAGATACGGCGTTGAGGTTCAGGGCGCTACCGACATCGCGTTAACAAAGATCGACGTTCTGAGCTACATGGATAAGATCCCCGTTTGCACACATTACACCTTGAACGGCGAGCAGACCGACGAGTTCCCGTTCCCCGTTGCATTGGCGGACGCAAAGCCCGTTATCGAGTATGTGGACGGCTGGAAATGCGATATCTCCGGCATCAGAAAGTGGGAAGACCTGCCCGTACAGGCTCGCAATTATGTTGAAATGATAGAAAAGGCTATCGGCTGCCATATTACCTATGTTTCGGTAGGCGCCGAAAGAGACGCATATATCAAGCGCTGAGCGATTCAGTATTAGAAAGGATACGCTTTAAATGGACGATAAATACAATTCACCCTTAGCCTCGCGCTATGCTTCCGACTATATGCTGAAGCTCTTCTCCTCACAGACGAGGATCGAGACCTGGCGACGCCTCTGGGTTGCGCTCGCACGTGCCGAGCACAAACTCGGACTCCCGATCACCGAAGAGCAGGTTGCCGAGCTCGAGGCACATATCTCGGATATCGATTTTGAAACCGCCGCTGCCCGCGAAAAGGAGGTCAGACATGACGTTATGGCGCATGTCTACACCTACGGAAAAGCTGCTCCTTCGGCCGCAGGCATCATACACCTCGGCGCTACCAGCTGCTACGTTACGGACAACGCAGACATCGTGATCTACCGCGACGGACTCGTTTATCTGCGCGGCGAGCTCCTGAAGGTCATCCGCAATCTCAGTGAATTTGCGGATGAATACAAAGCTCTTCCGACTCTCGGCTATACACATTATCAGCCCGCGCAGCCCGTTACGATGGGCAAGCGCGCGACACTCTGGCTGCAGGATTTTGCTTCTGACCTTGAGGAACTCGATTTTGTCATCGGTTCGATGAAAATGCTCGGATGCCGCGGAACCACAGGCACCGAGGCCAGCTTTATGGAGCTGTTCGAAGGCAATACGGCCAAGATCGACGAGATGAACCGCATGATCTGCGGCGAGTTCGGTTTCGAGCGCACCTTCAGCGTATGCGGACAGACATACCCCCGCAAATTCGACAGCAGGATACTCAATGTCCTCTCCTCTATCGCGCAGAGCTGCTACCGCATGGCGAACGATATCCGCCTGCTGCAGCACGACAGACAGCTCGAAGAGCCCTTCGAGAAGAATCAGATAGGTTCGTCCGCGATGGCTTACAAGCGCAATCCCATGCGCAGCGAGCGTATCTGCTCCCTCGCGCGTTACCTTATGATCGATGCCCTGAACGCACCGATGACCGCATCGGTTCAGTGGATGGAGCGCACGCTCGACGACTCGGCAAACCGCCGCATTTCGATGCCCGAAGGCTTCCTGTGCGCCGACGCGATCCTGCGTCTGGCCCAGAACGTTACCTCCGGCATGGTCGTAAACACCAAGATAGTTGAGCGCACGATCCGCGAATATCTGCCTTTCTCCGCTACCGAAAACATCCTCATGGAGGCTGTAAAGCGCGGCGGAGACCGCCAGCAGCTGCACGAGCTGATCCGTCAGGATTCGATGACCGCCACCGCAAATATGAAGAACGGCGATCCCTGCAATCTTCCCGAACTGCTGGCATCTCATCCCGAGTTCGGCATGACCCGCGAGGAGATCGAGGCTGTGCTCGAGCCTTCGCTCTACATCGGAAGATGTCCCGAGCAGGTAGAAAACTATCTCAGCGAGATCAAACCTCTGCTGGCAGGCGTAAAAGAAGGCAACGGAGAGATCAATTTATAGGAGTCATATGGAAAGAGAAACTGTTATCGTAATAGATTTCGGCGGACAGTACAACCAGCTCGTTGCGCGCCGCGTCCGTGAATGCAATGTTTACTGCGAGATCTATTCCTACAAAACGGACCTGGAAAAGATCAAGGCGATGAACCCGAAGGGCATCATCCTCACCGGAGGCCCCTCGAGCTGCTATGAGGAAAATGCGGCTACCTGCTCTCCCGAGCTGTTCAGCCTGGGCATCCCGGTGCTCGGCCTGTGCTACGGCGCCCAGCTCATGAGCTACGTGCTCGGCGGCAATGTTGAGCGCGCCTCAGCCCGCGAATACGGCAAGACCGAAGTGGACGTTGACTGCTCTTCCGCCCTCTTTGCGGGCGTAACACCGCATACCGTATGCTGGATGAGCCATTTTGACTATATCTCGCGTCTGGCCCCCGGCTTCAGGAGCATCGCTCATACTGCGAACTGCCCCGTAGCGGCGGCAGAATGTACCGAGAAAAAGCTTTACGCGATCCAGTTCCACCCCGAGGTGCTGCATACCGTCGAGGGCTCAAAGATGCTGTACAATTTCGTGCGCAATATCTGCGGCTGCGCAGGTGACTGGCGCATGGATTCATTTGTGGAAAACACGGTTCGCGAGATCCGCGAAAAGGTCGGCAGCGGCCGCGTGCTCCTCGCCCTCTCGGGCGGCGTGGACTCGTCCGTTGCTGCAGGTCTTCTCTCCCGCGCGATCGGCAAGCAGCTGACCTGCGTATTTGTAGATCACGGCCTTCTGCGCAAAAATGAAGGCGACGAGGTAGAAGCGGTATTCGGCAGCAAGGGCATGTTCGACCTCAACTTCATCCGCGTCAATGCCGCAGACCGATTCTATATCAAACTCGCAGGCGTATCCGAACCCGAGCGCAAGCGCAAGATCATTGGTGAAGAGTTCATCCGTGTTTTCGAAGAAGAAGCTAAAAAGATCGGCGCAGTCGATTTCCTCGCCCAGGGAACCATCTACCCCGATGTGGTTGAATCGGGTCTCGGCGGCGAATCCGCCGTTATCAAATCGCACCACAACGTAGGCGGTCTTCCCGATTACGTTGATTTCAAAGAAATAATCGAGCCTCTCCGTCTGCTGTTCAAGGACGAGGTCCGCAAGGCCGGCCTCGAACTCGGCATTCCGGAAAAGCTTGTTTTCCGCCAGCCGTTCCCCGGTCCCGGTCTCGGTATCCGCATCATCGGCGACATCACCGCGGAAAAGGTCAAGATCGTGCAGGACGCCGATGCGATCTTCCGCGAGGAAGTGGCCAAGGCCTCCGATGCATATAAAGAGGCCAACGGTACTGCCGCTCCCTGGATGCCCGACCAGTACTTCGCAGCGCTTACCAACATGCGCAGTGTCGGAGTTATGGGCGACGAGCGCACCTACGATTACGCCATCGCGCTCCGCGCGGTCCGCACGATAGATTTCATGACCGCCGAAGCCGCAAATATCCCCTTCGACGTCCTCCAGACCGTCATGAGCAGGATAATAAACGAGGTCCGCGGCGTGAACCGTGTACTCTTCGATATCAGTTCGAAGCCGCCCGGGACCATCGAGCTTGAATAGTACATTTGTGTTATCTTGTTCATTTGGTACAGATAATGATAATAGGTTGCAGGTAATCCTTGTGGTTGCCTGCAGTTTTATTTTGTAGAAATAATGTTGTACCCAATAAAAGAAATGTATACGTTGACAACGTATACGAGTTGATTTATACTTTAATAAAGTACAAAGATGTTTTTGGAGACGATGATATGGATATTTCAGAAAAAATAAAGGAGTTACGAAAGAAAACGGGATTATCGCAAAGTAAATTTTCCGCTAAATTTGGAATTCCCGTAAGAACTCTTCAGCAGTGGGAACAGGGAATAAGCGCCCCTCCGGAATATTTGGTCAGAATGATGGCATATATTATGCTACTTGAGGAAAACGGGCAGATAAAGGACGAAGAACAGATAAGGGGGAAACACGCAGATGGCAAATGATAAAGTTCAATTATTTGAAGACCAGCCGATAAGGACTGCATGGGTTGAGGATGAAGAAGAATGGTATTTTTCGATTGTGGATGTAGTTGGTATACTGACTGAACAACCTGATATCGATGGTGCAAGGAATTATTGGAAAGTATTGAAAAATAGACTTAAAGAAGAGGGAAGTCAGTTGGTTACAAATTGTAACCAACTGAAAATGAGATCGCCGAAGGATGGCAAAAGATATAATACCGATGTAGCAAACACCGAACAATTGCTTCGCTTGATCCAATCTATTCCTTCGAAAAAAGCTGAGCCATTCAAGTTGTGGCTGGCTCAGGTTGGGCGCGAGCGGATTGAAGAAGTAATAGATCCGGAATTGACTATCGAGAGGGCTCTTGAAACCTACGCTAAGAAAGGTTATTCCAGAGAATGGATCAATCAGCGCCTGCAGGCAATTCAGGTAAGAAAAGAACTTACAGATGAATGGGAAAAGCGTGGCGTAAAGAAAGGCGTAGAATATGCAATCCTGACAGATGAGATTACGAAAGCCTGGTCCGGGATGACGACGCGGCAGTATAAGAATCATAAAGGTTTGAAAAAGGAAAACATCAGGGATAATATGTCAACATTGGAGCTGGTGCTTAATATGTTGGCTGAGGCTACTACTACAGAAATATCAAAACAAAAGCAACCGGAGTCCTTTGAGGAAAACCGAATGGTTGCAATTGAAGGTGGTGAGGCTGCGGGAGAAGCACGATTGGCGGTGGAAAAAAGAACCGGGAAGCCTGTAATCACGAATAAAAATGCAGCACAATTGCAGGATT
>JAGCSS010000288.1 GCA_017964055.1 Lachnospiraceae bacterium | reverse complement strand
CCATCTCTGCTGCTCCTCGGGCATGTCGTGAACGATCGCTTCTTCGATATGCGCGATCGCATGCTCAACGGGACCCGAGAAGGTGTGCTGGGGAACCGTCTTTGTATTCTTTGCTGCGTCGATAGCGGCCTCAGCAGCCTCCATGATGCCGGTCTCCTTCAGGGCAGAGATCTCAACAACCTTGCAGCCGAGCTGTCTGGAGAGTTCTGCGATATTGATCTGATCGCCGTTCTTTCTGACAACATCGATCATGTTGATCGCTACGACCACAGGGATGCCGATCTCTGTAAGCTGTGTCGTAAGGTAAAGGTTTCTCTCAAGGTTGGTACCGTCAACGATGTTCAGGATCGCGTCGGGGCGCTCGCCGAGCAGATAGTTTCTGGCAACAACCTCCTCCAGTGTATAGGGAGAAAGTGAATAGATTCCGGGAAGGTCGGTGATGGTGATATCGTCATGCTTTTTTAATTTACCTTCCTTTTTCTCCACGGTTACTCCGGGCCAGTTGCCGACAAACTGATTCGAACCGGTCAGGGCATTGAACAGGGTCGTTTTACCGCTGTTCGGGTTTCCTGCAAGTGCAATACGTAAGTTCATCTTATTTATGTCCTTTCAATTATCATTCGCTTACTGAACTTTTGTTAGCTCGCGCTAACGTATTTATTCAACCTCTACCATCTCAGCGTCAGCCTTACGCAGCGACAGTTCATAATTCCTGACCGTTACCTCGATGGGGTCTCCCAAAGGAGCGACCTTACGGACATAGATCTCCGTATTCTTGGTGATTCCCATGTCCATGATCCTGCGCTTTACCGCGCCTTCGCCATGAAGCTTAACAACCTTGACCTTCTCTCCGATCTTTACGTCTCTCAGTGTTTTCAATGTTTTCTCCTCCTCAGACCATTATTTTTCTGGCAAGTTCATCACTGACAGCCACACGGCTCTCTTTGACCTTTACGATCAGATTCTCGCCGAGTGAGTTCATTACGCTTACCTCGCCGCCTACATTAAAGCCCAGATCTTCCAGGTGCTTTTTAACTTCCGGACTCCCGCCGATCTTTTTGATGATCTGGGGCTGTCCCGCTTCCGCATAAATAAGGGGCATCATGTTATTCCTCCCTTTTTCGTTATGTTAGCCGCATCTAACTCCGTCGTAAATAAAAAAGTTAGTCTGGTCTAACCGTTCCTCATTATAGTTAGACATAGCTAACCTGTCAAGCACTTTTTTATATTTTTTTAATATTTTTTCCCAACTCGTAATTTGTATGGTATAATCTAATATGATAAGATGTTGCTAGAAGGGGGTTGGCGATATGTCACTGATGGAATCCGGAGAAATGTATTTGGAGACGATCTATGTTCTGTCACAGGAGTCGAGTTCCGTTCGCGCGATAGATGTCGGCGAGCACATGGGTTTTTCTAAGCCTTCCGTCAGCCGTGCCATCGGACTCCTAGAGGATGAGGGCCTCGTCAAGAAGGACGATGACGGGTCTTTGAAGCTTACCAAGGCAGGCGAGATCTTGGCACAGCGCATTTATGAGCGCCACACCGTGCTCACGAAGCTTTTCACGGACCTGGGAGTTGACGCTGAGACAGCCGCCGAGGATGCCTGCAGGGTCGAGCATTATATCAGCGATAAGACCTTTGACGCGATCAAGGCGCACATGAAGGATCTCGAGAAAAAGAAAAAATAACAACAGGTGCCTGTCACCATAACGGTGACAGGCACTTTGCTTTTATTCCTCTATTGTTATGATATCCGTCAGTATGTATCCGAACAGGGGATACGAGGTATTCGCGTTCTCGGAGTAGCCGCCCTTCAGATTGATCGTCTTTGTGGGCTCATCGGGATCGACTCCGATATAATTGCCGCGGAATACGAAATCTCCGCCTCCGCGCTTAAACTGGTCTATCGCGTTGTTCATGTATGTCTGTGTGCGGGGGTCGGCAACCTGCTCGTTCAGGTCCACCATTTCAACCCAGCCTCTCTCGAATCCGGCCGAAACGTCATGTCCGTGAATATGTCCCGCAACCACTGATTCTATCGGCTTATCCCTGAATAGAGCCTCCGCGGCCGCCAGTACATACGGCTCCCAGCATACCCTCGAAGTAACAAGGGACGAGCCCGGCGCCACCTCCGACATACTCTGGTTATAACCGACAAAATATACCTGTCTGCCGTCCTGCAGCGCTTCCTCACAGGCTATCGCGGGTCCGATCGTGTCGGTATGCTGCGATATGATCACGCTGCCTTCGTCTATCATCCTCTGCGCGGCCTTTTTTTCCTGTGCGTAGCTGCTCCAGGTCTGCGTATAGCAGACACGCATCGTCGCCTGAGGAACAATCGAACGGACGCCCAGTATGAATGCCGTATAGCCGGAAATAACCTCTGATGTGGGGAATGCCGCCACAAATCCGACAGTTGCCTGATCCTTTGTGATAACACCCTCCGAGATCAACTGGGATATCTTAAGTCCGGCAGCGATACCGCTCACATATCTGCCCTGATAAGCCTCACCCTTAAAAGTATGGTAATTATCCGGGACTTCGACGCCGTTCATGTCCCTGTAGGAGGTCTGACAGAACTCGATATCCGGATACTCGGGGGCCAGTTTTACGACCAGCTCGCTGTAACCGTTGAAAAATATGATGTCACAGCCTTTCTCAGCCATTTCCCTGAGCGGTTCTTCCATCTCATCGTCCAGCACATTGCTCGCGGTGAATATCTCGACTTTGTCGCCGTATTTCTTTTCGAGCGCATCCTTGGCCAGCGAGAAATTATACGTATACGGCGTGCTTTCATCATTATCGTAGATAAAGCCCACCTTCAGGCTGCTCCGTCCGCCCGACAGGTTCAATGCCCTGAAAAGACCTATGAAAGCAGCAAGTACGACCAGACAGGTCAGCGCAGTTACGATATATACACGCTTCATACCTTATCTCCTTTCCCGTCCTTTGCGGCATCCTCAGGCTTTTCGGTCTTTGCTGCTCCATCCGTGCCGTTCTGCATCTCTGCTGCCTGTATTTTCTTGTCCTCTTCCACACGGCGCTTCAGCTCTTCCTGTGTCTCCTGATCGACAGCCATCCGGATCTCCGCCTGCTTTTCGGCATAGAGACGGTCGAGATCGATAACGTGTTTGTCCACAAGACGAAGGAAAGCATCGAGTGCCTCCGGATCGAACTGCGTGCCCCTGCCGCGTTTCATCTCATTCATAACGTAATCGCTGTCCATGTGATTACGGTAAACACGGTTTGAAGTCATGGCATCGAACGCGTCAGCCACGCCTATGATCCTGGCGAACAGCGGTATCTCATCGCCCTTGAGTCCGTCCGGATAACCGCGCCCGTCAAAGCGTTCATGATGAGATCTGGCTCCGTCCTCTACATGCTCCACCAGCGTGAAATCCTTGAGGATCTCGCCTCCGCGCACAACATGCGATTTCATCTTTGCGTATTCGTCATCATCCAGTCGTCCGACCTTGTTCAGAACGACGTCCGGTATGCCTATCTTGCCGATATCATGCATCTGCGCGGCTTTTTTCAGATTCGAGAGAGCTTTTCTGCGCTCCCACCATTTGAAGCAGTTCATCTCCTCCGCTATCAGTTCGGAGTATTCCGCAACGCGCATGGAATGCTGATGGGTACGCACGTCCTTGGCATCGACGGCTTTCGCTATCGCAAGCACCGTCTCGTTTGCCATGTTCAGCTTGATCTCCTGTTTATTCAGCTGTCTCTGGACAACAAACCAGGTGCACCATACAAGGAATGTCGAGAGCAGCAGGAGCATATAGACCTTAAAGCCCTTATGCTCATAGAACTCGCCCTCTTTGACCAGTTCAAATCTGCGTTCCTCCAGTCTATGCTCGCCCGCGCTGTCGAATATGGCGATCCTGAAAGTGTATGAACCCGCAGGAATGTTCGGATAGATGATATTGCTCAGGCTGTTCTGCGGAACAGTCGTCCACCCGGGATCGAAGCCCTCGAGATAGTATCCCACGTTAGGCTCCTGTATGGTATAGTTCAGTATCTCGGGAGCCAGCTCTATACGGCTGATGCCCTGACCGATAGTGATGGCGCCCATGCGGGGCAGGGGCTGGAGCACGCCGTCCACACGTACCGACGCCAGCTGCATGCGGTAGGAACGTACATCACTGTTGTATTTTTCCACATCGATGATATAGGCTCCGGTATCGCAGGGAAGAAACAGCTCGCCGTTGCCGTTGTAATAGTTCCAGGAATTGGCGGTAAGGGATGTACCCAGACCCCTTCTGGCATCGAGGAGCTCCCATACCATATCTACGCCTGCAACCAGCTCATCGCGCTCAACCACGTAGATTCCGGCGCTCGACATAACGAAGAGAGTATCCTCATCCTTTACCCAGATGTCATAGTTGTTGAAATAAGGGAACTG
>JAGCSS010000287.1 GCA_017964055.1 Lachnospiraceae bacterium | reverse complement strand
CGGATTCAATCTGGTCTACGATGATCGTGCATGCTCTGGTCAATGCGATGTCCGTAGTTACGATCTACGGTCTGCCCGCTGCGCTCAAATGGATGCAGAATCTTTACGATACCGCGAAGGCCGAGAACGATATAAATACAATGGCGCTGCTTGAGCGCCTTATGGGAACCGACGATTTCTCGGTAGACACGTTCCTGGGAACAGCTTCCGATACGCTCTCTGCTACAGATGTCCTCATCATGATCAGGGGATATCTGATCCCTGCAATAATCGGCGGAATACTTGTATTCCTGCTTCTCCGTCTGATCGCGAAGCGTTGCGGAAGATGGGAGATCATGTGCGCTATGTTCGCCGGAAAGCAGCCTCAGGCTCCGACGACCGTACAGCGCGAGGTCATCACATACGCCGAGGACGGCACTTTCCTTGCCGAGCCCATATATTCACAGGTTCCGCTTGAGCCCGTTCCTGTCAGCCGTGTAAAGCTCATTACCTGGGAGCTCATAGCCGCAGGCGTGGTACAGGTGCTCATGATGATCGCGACCGAACTTCTGCTCCGTTACGGTGACGAGCTGATGGCGCTCCTTAAGTGATCAGGTCTTTTATTAACATTGTTCAACTATATTATACAACATTTCCGTAAAAATACTATTCACGTATTTTTACGGAAGGCTGCTGCTTTGAAAGCCGCGCGGATGCACGGATGATGAGGAAAAACGGATATGTATGAGACATTTGGCCTGATAATAGCCCTTGTGAGTACCGTCATATCACTCAATACTGCGTTTGGACGATTTATAGCCTGTTCGCAGAGATACTGGCTGCTCCTTGCGCTCTTTTTCCTTTTCAACAATCTGACGAATTATTACTGGGTCGAGTATAATCTCGTAATGCACGGATATCCGACCATCTCCAACTATTTTACCTATCTTGGCTGGAATATCAGCTTTGTCATTCTTGCCATTCTGATACGCACGCTTCAGGTCGAAGAAGAGCGGTCGTATCTTTCGATATGGCAGTTCCTGCCCGTTCCGTTCGGCGTATTCCATTTCTTTTTATACTATGAATATGACGGGATCTTCATAGCCGCATGGGAAGAAGCGGCCGTTACGCTCATTTCGTGCTTCAGTATCCAAACTCTCGCATATTACCTCAAATACCGGCGCACAAAGGTCCTGAGAAAGCCCTACATGGCTATTACCGCACTTATTTATGCAGCTCTCGAATACGGATGTTGGACCTCGAGAATGTTAAGCGATAACGTGCTGTTCCTGACGCTTTATATTGTTTGTATCATGAGCAGTTTCCTGATCATGCCCATTATTATCATAGCCATGCGGCGCCAGTTCGGAGAGCATCTGATCCGGGGAAGCACGGACCATTCGATCCTGTCGCGTCCTTTCAGGAACGCCCTGAATATTTCGTATTTCATATTCCTGCTGGGCTCCTGCATCGGCGGCTATCTGATCGGCGTCTGGGCCAGAAATATCTTTGTCAGGGCAGGCGGAAGCGACAGCTACAGCGTTATCGCGGTAATACTCTTTATATTCTCCCTCGGACTTGTACTCTTTACCGCGATGATCATGTTCGTGGCCGGATTCGGACAGAAGCTCATGGAGAATGAGGAGATACGCAGGGACAAAGAAATCGCCGAGCGCGCGAACAGCGCGAAGAGTGACTTCCTCGCGAATATGTCCCATGAGATTAGAACACCGCTCAATGCCGTGCTCGGCATGAACGAGATGATCATAAACGAAAGCATGCAGGCCCGCGACAAGTTCCCGGAGAACGAGGAAAAGGTCCGCGCGGTATTCTCCGAGATCTGCTCGTACGCCGGGAATATCAGGAGCGCCGGAGGCAACCTGCTGAACATCATCAACGATATCCTCGATTTCTCGAAGATCGAGGCCGGCAAGATGGAGATCGTCAACAGCGAGTACAAGCTCAGCTCAGTTCTGAACGATACCGGCAATATGATCGCGCTGAAGGCCGATGCGAAGGGACTCGACTTTAAGGTCAAGATCGACAGCTCGATCCCTGACGGATTGTACGGTGATGAAACCAGAGTCAGACAGATATTGATCAATGTTCTAAACAACGCTGTTAAGTATACAGAGACCGGAACAGTAGAGCTGGAGGTCAGCTGCACAGAGCCCGTAAGGACCGAAAACGGCGCTGAATTCAAGCTTATCGTAACAATAAAGGATACCGGCATCGGAATAAAGGCCGAGGACCTCGAGAGACTGTTCGGAAAGTTCGAGAGAATGGACCTTGAACATAATTCAACGACCGAAGGAACCGGTTTGGGACTTGCGATCACCCGTAATCTCGTTGACATGATGCACGGTGAGATCGATGTCGAGAGCGTTTACCATGAGGGCACCACATTTAAGATCACGATCCCCCAGAGGATCGTTTCCGAGGAGCCCGTGGGCGACTTTAAGGCGAAGTACGAGCAGAGCATCCGTGACAGCCATGTGAAGGAGGAGCTGTTCACCGCTCCCGAGGCAAAGAT
>JAGCSS010000286.1 GCA_017964055.1 Lachnospiraceae bacterium | reverse complement strand
TATACAGGGAAGACGCTCCCTTGGGGCACACTCACCGGAGTCAGGCCCACAAAGCTTATATTTGAGCGGCTGGAGAGGGGCGAAGCGAAGCATCTTCAGTTCATGTACGACAACTATTATGTTTCGAAGGAAAAGGCAGCTCTGGCCACGAGGATCGCGGCGGTGGAATACCAGCTTCTCGACGCGATAGATTATCGGAAGGGATACAGCTTATATGTAGGCGTTCCTTTCTGTCCGAGCATATGCAACTACTGCTCGTTCGGTTCGCACCCGATAGGGCGTTTTTCGGACTGCGTCGAGCCTTATATCGAGGCTCTGAAAAGGGAGATAAGGGCGGTATCGTCCTGTTTCCCGGGGCGTGTGCTCGAGACCGTTTATTTCGGTGGAGGTACTCCGACATCGATTTCCGCGGGACAGCTGCGCGAACTGATCCGCTGTGTAAAGGAAAGCTTTGACATGAGCTGTGTCAGGGAATTTACGGTTGAGGCCGGCAGACCCGACAGCATCACCGAAGATAAGCTCATGATGCTTAAAGATGAAGGCATCACGAGGATATCGATCAATCCCCAGTCCATGGTGGAGCGGACGCTTGAGACCATAGGCAGACGGCATACCGCGCAGCAGGTAAGAGACGCGTTCGCTATGGCCAGAAAGCTCGGTTTTGACAATATCAATATGGATCTGATCGCGGGGCTTACCGGTGAGGATATAAATGATTTTAATTACACGCTTTCGGAGATCGAAAAGCTGGATCCGGACAGCGTAACGGTCCACACTCTCGCGCGAAAACGCGCGGCGCGGCTGACTACCGAAGGCGAGCTCTATGAAGGCAATGAGGCAAAAGACGTGGCGCTCATGGTAGAGACGGCGGCTTCGTTCATGAAGGAGCACGGCTACGAGCCTTACTATCTCTACCGCCAGAAGAACATGACCGACAATCTCGAAAATGTCGGTTATGCGCGTCCCGGCAAGGAAGGTCTCTACAACATCCTCATCATGGAGGAAAAGCAGATAATACTGGCCTGCGGTTCCGGCGCATCCAGCAAGTTTGTGCGCGATGCCGGAGACAAGCGCTTCGAGCGTGTTGAGAACGTTAAGAACGTGCATGAATATATTGACCGTATAGATGAGATGATCTCGAGAAAGCTGGATTACATAGCGGAACACGGGATCGAGTGAAACAGCTTTATTGCGGGGTAACATATTATGATGATCAAGGAAAAGCCTGAGCTGATGCGTCTGTTCAACATCGAGGCGGAGTATGCCGAGGATGTCGAAGACGCTATCAACCACGGTTATATAGTGTCATTCCTTTCCGGAAAACTGGCGGAGACCATGGGGCATGACACGCCGTACTGCGAAATGATATCCGACGCGGGACTCCTCCACGATATCGGAAAACTGCAGCTGGGCGGTCTGATGTACGGCAGGAAAAAGGAGCTGCTGCGCATTGAGGAAATGAAATATGTAAGGCAGTTTCCGGAACTGAGCTACAAGTTCCTCTGTGAACAGCAGGTAGGCAGCGAGGAACTCAGAAGGATAGTGCTGCATCAGCGAGAGAATTACGACGGCTCGGGATATCCCGATAAGCTGGCCGGAGAGGCCATACCGCTCGGCTCGAGGATAATCAGGATATGTGACGTATATGTCGCTCTGATATCGGACAGGCCTTACCGCAAGGCGTTCGATTCCTCCACGGCGATGGAGCTTATGATCGAAGAAGTAAAGAATTTTGACATGAAAGCTTTTCTTGCTTTCATGCGCCTGGCGCACGAGGATGATTTCGGTCAGATACACGAGTACGTCGACCGCGTGAACAAGACAAAGAACTACGATTATTCGGCTATCTATTCAGCATAAAATAATCGAAAAAAATGTTTGACAATCACAAGTAATTTGATATAATAATGCATGTGCGATTTTGAGCGCATCGTTTTTGATGTGTAAAAGAAAGGATATTTGGATGCGAATTTCTCTTTCCGGCGTCATGAATCTTAACTCCGAAAGCCGTGAGTTTACCGCGGATGTGGAGGCAGAGAGTTTTGCGTATATGGGCGAGAGTTATCCCGTGGCCAAAAAGGAGCCCGTGAGGTTCTCAGCCGTTTCCGACACAGCGAAAACAGTCAGGATCAAGGCTCAGACAAAACTGGAGCTTACCGTTCCGTGCGACAGGTGCTTAGAGCCTGTGTCGGTACCTTTTGATATCGATACGGACTACGTGCTTACCTGGGAGGACGACGGTACGGTCAGGATCAGGGATGACGAAGAGCCGGTAAACTACATAGACGGATATGAGCTCGATGTTGATGCTTTTATCAGCGAAGAGATTATGATAGGGTTTCCCATGAAGGTGCTATGCACAGAGGACTGCAAAGGTTTCTGCAGTGTCTGCGGAGCGAATCTCAACAGGGGAGAGTGCGGCTGCGACCGCACCGTGCTTGACCCGAGAATGTCAATTATCCGGGATTTGTTCCGACAGAAGGAGGTGTAAGAGCAATGGGTGCTATTTGTCCGAAAAACAGAAC
>JAGCSS010000285.1 GCA_017964055.1 Lachnospiraceae bacterium | reverse complement strand
GAAAGCACCGACCGGAGCTCTTCGGGAGGAGCGTTCATCGCGCCCGAGGCGAAGATACTTATCGTAGATGACAACAATATGAACCTGCTGGTAGGGAAGTCCCTGCTCAAACGGACCCTGATATCCGTCGATACCGCGGGCTCGGCGCAGGAATGCTACGTAAAATACGCGAAGACCGACTACGACCTCGTGTTTATGGATTACATGATGCCTGAGATCGACGGCATCGAGGCGATGCACCATCTGAAGGAGACCGATAAGGCGAGGAACAGACATGTTCCGATCATCGTGCTCACGGCTGACGCTTCGTCGGACAAAAAAGAGATGTTCCTTTCGGAAGGCTTTGACGATTATCTCCTGAAGCCTGTGGACAGCCGCCTGATGGAGAATATCCTGATGAGGCATCTCCCCGCAAAGCTCATTACTCCCGTGGGCAGCGACATTCAGAACGAACTGCCGCAGGAGCTTAAGAAAGATTTCTCCTCTCTGCTGAAGGATTATGATATTTCCTTCGAGCTGGCGCTCAAGCATCTGAGCGGAGACGTGGTGCAGCTTGCGAGGGTCAGCGAGTTCTTTATCCAGAATATCGGAGGCAGCCTCTCGTCGGCAAAGGATTATGTTGCGGCCGATGATTATGAGAATGCGGCGATCCTGTTCCACGCGATAAAAGGAAACGCAGGCAATGTGGGCGCCGAGGATCTGTACTATTCTGCGAGGAGACTTGAAAAACGCGCGAAGGACCGTGATGCCGAATACGTTAAGGCCGCGCTCCCGCTCTTTGACATGAAGGCAAAGAGAGTCGGGGAAGGCTTGAGGAGGTTCAGGGAGAAGTTCGAGAGCGTGAAGAATATCATCATGCCGGAGGAGGAAGAAGAGAACAGGCCGCTCGATGAGCAGGAGCTCTTTAAGAAGCTTCTTGAGGAGGTACGTCTGGGCAATAAGACACCCGCTCTGAAAGTACTGGATAAGCTGGCAGAGCTAAAAGGGAATAACAAAGATTTCGACTCGATACGCGAATGCATCAGGAACATTGAGTTTGACAGGGCTGAAGAGCTGATCGGAGGACTTTTGAATGGATAACAACAGGATCTTATGCGTTGACGACGACATCGGCATGCTCAATACCATCGAGGATATACTGATCAGTGCCGGTTATTCGGTGAGCCTTGCAAAGTCAGGCAGACAGGCGCTCGAGCTCCTGAAAAAGGGGATAAGCTATCAGCTTGTCCTGCTGGATGTGGATATGCCCGAGATGGACGGCTATGAGACCTTTAAGGCGATCCGGGAGCTGGAGGCCGGAAAAGGGGTACCCATCATTTTCCTGACCGGCATGGACGGCTCGGAATTCGAGATAAAGGGCTGGGAATACGGCGCGGCCGATTACATCACAAAGCCTTTTATCAAGAGCGTTTTCCTGGCCAGGATCAAAAACCGCATCACGGTACCGGCAAAGTCCTCCGCGGAGCTGTACTATCCCGCGGCTCTTGCCGATTTTGAGCAGCTGCTGACGGAGCTGGAGCTTACCGTGGCAAAGTACATAGCTGACGGTCTCTCGAATCAGGAGATCGCGGACAGGACCAGTTATTCATACGGCTATATTAAGCGAGTTGTTTCGACGATACTTGAAAAAGCAGAGATGAAAAAGCGCTCGGGCATCCGGAAATACCTTAAGGAAGGCATTACGGATGACGGCGAAGAGGAAGACGAAGATCGGCTCGAACGATAACGGGATAACCTGTCTCGACAAAGGTGAGAGTACACATTTTTCATATGAGAGCGGCGTATCACAGAAGCTGTTTATAGATTTCCTGTTTGCTGACTCCTCTGTCCTTTGCGACTGCCTTCATGGCATCCTTTTTGTCCATGCCGCGGTCGAGGTAGAGCTGCATGTGTTCCCCGAGAGGGAGTTTATTCCACTCGTCGATGGAGTCCCGGGCGAGTTCACCGAAGGTCCTTCCTTCGATGACCATGACGCATTCGCCCTTGGGATCGTTGGCGGTATAATACTCGACCGCTTCCGCAAGTGTAGTAAGGAATACGGTCTCGTGTTTTTTCGTGAGTTCCCTGCAGACGGTGACCCTGCGGTTTCCCAGGGTGCCGAGCAGGTCGTTTAAGGTTTTCAGCAGATGATGCGGAGCCTCGTAGATTATCAGGGTGCGGGTCTCGTTGACCAGGGAATCGAGGATCTGCTTCCTTTCTTTTTTGTCGGCGGGGAGAAAAGCCTCAAAAGCAAAGCGTCTGGTCGGAAGTCCCGAAAGCGTGAGCGCGGTGATGCATGCGCATGCGCCCGGGAGTGAGGTAACGGTGATGCCCGCCGCGTGGGCCATTTTCACGAGCTCTTCGCCGGGATCCGAGATCGCGGGAGTGCCCGCGTCGGTTATCAGGGCGATGTTCTGCCCCTCGAGCAGTTTATCCACCAGCACGCGTCCCTTGTCGAACTTATTGTACTCGTGGTAGCTGGTCATCGGGGTTTCTATCTCGAAATGGTTCAGCAGTTTGATGCTGTTGCGCGTATCCTCGGCGGCGATCAGGTCGACCTCTTTTAAGGTGCGGAGGACGCGGTAGGTTATATCCTCCAGATTGCCGATCGGCGTTGCGCATAAATACAGGGTTCCGGGCATATCTTTCTCCCTTTCATACATGCGGAGGTCTTATATAAACCCTCCGACGTTATCAGTATCCGTATATATCATATATCTCATCATTATATACGCCCTCCGACTTATATACTATCAGAGGTGCTTCCACGGTCATGCGCGGTTTTCCGCCGCGGACCGCTTCTATCAGGACCATATTCGGTTCCTTGTCGATAAACGGATGGACCATCTTCATGCGTTTCGGCTCGAGACGGTGTTCCTT
>JAGCSS010000284.1 GCA_017964055.1 Lachnospiraceae bacterium | reverse complement strand
GCAGCAGGTGCTCTACGCTTTCGCTCGCGCTCGCGGATTATCTGGCCACAAAAGGCGCGACGCTGTTCGTATCGCTCGATCCTATTTTCTCTGTGAACGGAAGCAAAGAGCCGGGAGCACGGGACTTGTCTGAGCTGATATATCTGTCCGAAACTCACGGGACGGAGGATGCGCCGGAGCTGGCGGACTATGTCCGTACGGACGGCGGCGCGGCATACATCAAAGGCCCGTCGCACTGGCTCGACCTGGAGAATATGGGCAGGGATGCCCTTTGCCGACTCGCACGCCTGATCGAAAAAGCAGGCTATGAGTGCGCGGTGTTCGATCTCGGGAGACCGCAGACCGCTGCGACGGAACTGCTGAGAATCTGTACGGACATCTATGTGACCAAGGGAAAAACAAAGCATGATGAGGCAGTGATCGCTGAGTGGAAGAGGCAGCTAAAAGCTTCGGGTCTGACGGATGTAGCGGATCGGATGACCGAGAGGACAGTGCCGACCGACAGGATATTTGCCGACGGAGTGCCCGAACGCGGCATGCTGCTTGAGGGGAGCCTCGGAGGCTTTGTGAAGGAAGTGGTGGACTTTGGATATTTCGGATAAGGAGCTGTATTCCGAGCTGCGCAGACGGGTGATGGAGCGGAACGAACTGCGGGCAGCCGGGAGCGGTGATGATGACCGGCTCTGCGCGATCATAGATGAGGTTATATGCGAATACGCAAGGACCGCTCATCTGACGCTTATGCAGCGTATCAGGGCACGAAAGCAGGTCTATGCCTCGATCCGCGGCTTTGGAGTGATACAGGAGCTGCTCGAGGACCGTGACATCACGGAGATCATGATAAACGGCCCTGAGAATATTTTTTATGAAAAAGACGGCAGGATCAGCCGCTTTGGCGGCGAGTTCGAGGATATCGGACAGCTGAACGACATTACACAGAAAATAGCTGCGGGTGCGAACAGGGTGATCAACGAGGCGAGTCCAATCGCCGATTCGAGGCTGCCCGACGGATCCCGCGTAAATCTTGTGATACCTCCGGTCGCGCTCAACGGACCGATCGTCACGATCAGGAAGTTTCCGCAGGAGATCATGACCATAGAGCACTTGATCGAGCTTGGATCCCTGGATGCGGAGGCTGCGGATTTTCTGAAAAAAGCGATCGCGGCCAGGATGAATATCGTGATCTCGGGAGGTACCGGCACGGGCAAGACGACGTTCCTTAACGCGCTCTCCGGCTGCATTCCGGCGGATGAGCGGGTCATAACCATCGAGGATTCGGCAGAACTGCAGCTGAACGGAATAGCGAATCTGGTGACGCTTGAGGCGCGCAGCTCAAATGCAGACGGTAAAAACGAGGTCTCCATCAGGGATCTGATCAAGACTTCTCTGCGGATGAGGCCCGACAGGATAGTGGTCGGGGAGGTCCGCGACGGAGCGTGCATAGACATGCTGCAGGCATTGAACACAGGGCACTCCGGGATGTCTACGGGACACGCTAACTCAACCGCGGATATGCTCTCGAGGATGGAGACGATGTGCCTGCTCGGAGCGGATATACCGATAATGGCGGTCAGGAGACAGATTGCGTCGGCCATTGACATCATGATCCATCTGGGCAGGTTCAGGGACAAAACCAGAAAGGTAGCGGAGATTACGGAGGTAGCCGGATTTGAGCATGACGAGATCGTTCTTAATACGCTTTACAGATTTGAAGAAACGGGCGAAAAAGAAGGGCGCGTCGAAGGCAGGCTTGTTCCGACCGGAAATCCGCTTGCAAGGCCCGGCAAATTCAGGGCTGCCGGATTATGAAAACTATCGCATGAGTGTGCGAGAGACCGCTGTTGCTGCGGCGATCTGCACGCTGATGCTTGCCGCGGCGGCGCTGCTCTGCTATAACAGCCTGATCGCGATGATCCTGCTTTCTCCCTATCTGGTGTTCTATCTCAAAAAGAAGACAGCCGTGAAAAAGGAGGCCCGGAAATGGCAGCTCGATCTGCAGTTCTCGGATGCGATCAGAAGCCTCAGCGCTGCACTGGAGGCAGGATATTCGGTGGAAAACGGACTGGCCGAGGCATACAGGGATCTGTCGGTCACTTACGATAAAGACGCTCTGATAATGACGGAGCTGCGGGCACTTATGGGCGAGATAAAGAACAATGTGCCGGTAGAGGATGCCCTGGCAGGTTTTGCGGCAAGGAGCGGAGTGGACGATATCGCCGGATTTGCCGATGTGTTTGCCACGGCGAAACGCACCGGAGGAAACATAATTGCGATCATACGCTCCACGACTGACATGATCAGGAACGGGATCGAGCTCAAACGGGATATCAGGACAGCGATGTCAGCCGCAAAATACGAGTCGGACATCATGAAGCTCGTGCCTTTCGGAGTATTGCTCTATCTGCGGATATTCTCGCCGGGGATGATCGGTTCGCTGTACGGCAGTGTTTCGGGAGCCGCATTCATGACAGTCATACTCGTGCTGTATGTATTGCTCTCTGAGCTGTCGGAAAGGCTGGTGAAGATAGAGCTTTGAAGAAAAAGAGTTTTCCGCTGCCGTTTCTTCTGCCTTTGTGCAGACGGATACTGCAGCTGCTCAAAAGGCTCGGGGTTCGCGATTTTCCTGAAAAAAGAGAGGTCTTTGAGCGGCTGTACGTTAACGGGGATGCCGCCGGTGAGCAGGAGGAGCAGGCCTGCAGGTGCATTGCGTATATGCTGGTCATCGCGTTTGCCGCGGTTGTGATCGCGGTGGGAGTGCTGGTCGGGCGGAGCGCGGTCATAGACAGGGGCAGGCTGGCCAGAAACAGAGCCGGAGAAGGAAGCAGCGGCTATGAGCTGGAGTATGCGCGGGAAGGACAGGATCCGGAACAGATCACAGTGAACGTCAGTGAACAGAAGTATGAAGGTGAGGCACTGGAGCAGTTCTTTGAGAGCGCTTTCGCAAAACTGGAAGAGGCGGTCCTGGCCGGCAGCGGATCTGCGGAGGAAGTCAGCGGAAAGCTGAACTTTGTCGGGACGATCGAAGGGACGCGGATAAAAGTGACCTGGCCGGATATCGACAGTACCTACTTTTATCCTTCGGGAGCGATCGTCAGAGAGGCGGTCACCGAGCCGGTCATCGTATATCTGACAGCCAGACTCGAATACTACGATGAGGTGCGGATATATTCGTTTCCCGTACGGCTTGTTCCCGAGAGGGAAGATGCGGGCACGTCATTTGCAGAAAAGCTGAACGAGCTGCTGTCTGAAGAGGACAAAAGCAGCGCCGACAGTCCGTGGTTCATTCTTCCTACAGCTGTAGAAGGAGAGGGCATTGACTGGGGCGAAAAAACCCGGAGCAGGCATATATGGATACTGCTGCTCGGTTTCGGCGCGATAGCTGCGGTGGTGCCTGCCGTGAGGTCGGAGCTTTCGGCAAGAGAGAAAAAGAGAGAGCAGGAAATGCTTCGTGACTATCCGGACATCATAACCAAATTTGTACTGCTCGTTACCGCCGGGATGACCTGCCGCGCCGCATGGGAAAAGATATGCGGGGATTACGCAAAAGCCGGCGGGAAAACGCGATATGCCTATGAAGAAATGATGAAGAGCGCACATGAATTGAGGTTCGGCGCCAGTGAGGCAAAGGTATATGAGGACTTCGGCAAGCGCTGCGGCATTCCTGCATACAGAAAATTCGGCGTATTGCTTGCAAACAATCTGAAAAGGGGCAGCAGGGATCTGACGGCGGTACTGGAACAGGAGGCGGTCGAAGCCATGGAAAGCAGGACTGCCGATGTGCGCAGGCAGGCTGCGGAAGCGGGCACAAAGCTTCTTTTGCCGATGTTCGGAATGCTGTGCCTGGTCTTTGCGATCATCATGGTGCCGGCATTTTCGGCTTTCGGAGGATAAACAGCGCGATATGCAGACAGAAGGGAGAAGATATGAAAGAGAAAAAAGGTTTTTGGGATGACAGCAGAGGTATCACATCGATCGAAATCGTCCTCATACTCGTGGTCATCATTGCGCTTGTGGTGATATTCAAAGATCAGATCGCCGCCATAGTGGAAAAAGCGTTCCAAAGCATTACCGCGAACACGGATGCGATCATAGACTGATGGGGACGGGCAGGAGACTCTCGGGCAGTATAACCGTGTATCTGGCACTGGTATTTGTGCTGATACTGTCACTGGTCGCGGTAAGCCTTGAAGCGGCGGCTGCGGCGACTAGGAGGAGCAAAGCGGAGGCGGCACTCGCATCGGGGGTGGAAAGCGCGCTGGCGGATTACTACAGGCCTCTTTTTGACGAGTACGGGATATTCGCGCTCGATCTGGGTTACGGAGAAAAAAGGGCAAATAAGCGGGAACTCGAAAATCGGATATCCCTCTTTGCGGAGACCAATTCGGCCCGATGTACCGTGACTTCGTGCCGGGTGGGAGATACATATCCGATCGCATCTGCGGGCGGCAGGTATTTTAAGGAGCAGGCAATTGAAGCCGAAGAAGTGACAATGGTCGAAGGCCTGATCGAAAGTATCGGAGAAAAGCTCGGACTGATCGCGGGGCAGGAAGATGTGAACACTGTACTTACGAGGAAGACAGAGCTTGAAGAGGAACTTGCCGGGGTGGATATCTGTACGGCAGAGCTGATGGGCCTGATCGACGGGGTGGAGATCGACACCGGACTGGTACTTGAAGGAAAGGGAATGTACCGTATCAGAAATACATTTGTAAAGCGATTCATGGTGGCAGGTACGGACAGCATCTCGGCAGGCATCAACAGCCCGAAGCTGTACGCAAAGCTTAAGGGTAAGTATGACGATCCGGTAGGGAAAACAGCGGAGCTGGGCATGCTTGCCGAAGAATATGCGGAACTGCTGGCAGCGGTTGAGGCGAAAGAGGCGGAGATATTGCCGTTTAAAGAGGCACTCGATGAGATACTCGGGCAGATCGCGGTCATGGAGACGGAGGAGTCTTCCGGCGGTACAGAGACCGGAGACGATATCATGCCGGGACCTGACGGGGATACGGAATATGAGACCGGCGACACGTCTGTGGGAGATCCGGAGGATTCCGATGAAAGCGAAGAGCTCAAGTCTTTAAGGTCGGCAGCGGAGGAATTGTCCGAACAGATAGGAGCGCTGGAGGCGGAGCTTTCGGGTATCCGGGCAAAGG
>JAGCSS010000283.1 GCA_017964055.1 Lachnospiraceae bacterium | reverse complement strand
CCTGCGGAATCCGCGATATCGCCTGTCTTTATGAGGTTCTCCGTGTCCTTACAGAGCTCGATCGCCTTTAGTAATTTGGCCGATGAGAAATCCTTGAGCTTCGCCTTTTCTTTCTTAAAAAGCCAGTCCGGCATCTTAAGATTCGATGCCGCCTCGGTAACCGCACGGCCGCGATCGATCTCGTCGCGTATGCCGAGAAGCCTGAGATAACGGGCCACGATAAACCTGAGTATGCCGAGCGGCTGCTCCCTGAGGCTGATCAGATCGTGATAGATCTTCAGCGCGTCCTTAAAGCTCCCGCTCATCAGACTGTCGACAATGTCAAATATCTTATTCTCGATCTGCATCGAACAGATCGCATCGATATCCGCGCGTCTGACCGTATCGGCGTCACCGGTATAGTCGATCAGTTTGTCGAGTTCGGTGGAGACGTTGTACAGGTCACCGCCCACACCGTTTACAAAATACGTGCAGTCGTCTCTCGATATGCGTTTGCCTGCTTTGCCCAGATACCCCGCGCAGAATTCGATCGCCTGATCGGGCGTCGGAGTAGTAAATTCGCAGACATAACCGCCTTCTTTGATCGCCTTATAGAGCTTGGTCTTTTTATCCGCCGAATGCTCGATAAGTATCAGCACGGTGGAATCGGGTATCTGCGGTATAAAAGCGTCAAAACCCGAATCACCGCCGAACAGTCCCGAATTCTCAACGATAACAAGGCGCCTGTCGGCAAAAAAAGGAAGTGTCTGACATATCTCCTTCAGCTCGTTCACATCATATCCCGAACTGCCGTCAAAAGAGGTAAAATTGACATCCGAGCCATCATCTCCGAGCACTCCTTTTTTAAGCGATGCCACACAGCGTCTCAGCAGATAGAACTCATCGCCGTACAGGAGGTAGACTCTTTTGTACTTACCGCTTACTATGTCCGCCTTGATATTCTTCATTGAAGCCTATCCTCTCTCCGAGCTTAACAACCGTTTCAATGCCCTCGCCGGAATTGGCGATCAGATCCTCATCGGGCGTGTAGCTGTCCTTTTTGAGCAGCAGAACGATAGTTGAACCGCCGAACTCAAAACGGCCTTTCTCCGTACCGCGCTTGACCGCGCGCGCCCCATGATGGTTTACGATCCTGCCGACGCACATCGCTCCGATCTCCATTTGCACAAAACGTCCGAAATGCAGTGAATCGATGACTGTGTATTCTCTCTGGTTCTCGCGGAAAACGCGTATCCTCTCTGTCGCCGTAGGGCTGACCGTATGCAGCACGCCGGGGATGAATATATTCTCACCCTTATGCCCGTCATCCGGATAGCAGTAATGGTGATAATCGTCCGCAGTAAGGCGGAGCACTACTGCCCAGCCGCCCGCAAACTCCTCTGCCAGCTCATCGTTCCGAAGCAGCGAGGGAACCGTGTAATCCGTTCCCTTGATATTAAGTATCAGATCGTCGTCGATCCTGGCAACGGTCACCTTTCCGTCGCAGGGCGAAGCAAGCAGTCTGTGGTCGCGTTCGATCTGACGCTTTCCGCTTTTCAGCTCCCTGATGAAGAAATCGTTGAACGACGGATATCTGCAGGGCACGCAGTCCTTCAGGCTGATATTGTTGTTTTTGACAAAACGGTCGATCATCAGCGTGGAAAGCGGACTCTTTAAGAATGCGCGCACCAGGTTTGAAAATGCCGGCCTGATCAAAATATTGAGGGCCAGCCTCCCGGGTACAGTATCATACGCAAATTCAAGAAATCCGGAGGGTGTAGCGTCTCCGGATATCATATTACCATCTCTGTCTTTGTAAATAACGTCACTCATGAAATAACACTCCTATCGCCGGTCAAAGCTTGATGAAGCAGACACCGACAAATACGGCTATGGCCGCCAGCGCCACGGGAATAAGCTTCTTACCGTGAACCTTGGGCATCTTGAAATCAAGCAGGAACAGGAACGCGGTCAGCGCCTCCGAAACAAGCATGATGATCACGAAAGCCATGCCGCTGACAAAATATCTGGTAAGGAAGCAAAGCGGCAGGATCCATGTAACATTGGTAACAGGCAGTCCCCTGTAATAGGCGCGGAGCTTGTTGCCCTCGTTTTTCTGTCTGTCCTCCTCGGAAACGTTAAAGAACGCAAGCCTGATAACAGCTGCGAGCATGAGGCATACGCCGAGCACAAAAGCGACTCTGTGGAGCGCCGTGCCGTCGGGCAGCTGATACTTCGCGATATAATAGTAAACGATCGCGGGCTGCACGCCGAAGCTTACACAGTCACACAGCGAATCTATCTGAATGCCGAACTTCCTCTCGGTCTCACTGCGATCCTTTTTGGTACGTGAAACCGGTCCGTCGAGCATATCGCAAAGTCCCGAGAACATCATGAAAAAGATGCCTGTCTTCAGCTCGCCCATCGAGCAGAAATACATCCCGAGTCCCGCGGAAACCACGCTCAGATATGTGATGATTACTGTGTAATTATAAAAACCGATCATAAAATATGCCTCCAAATCCCTAACCTCTAAAATTATAGAATAATAAGTTCGGAATGTAAAGCACATATCAATACCGCCTGCATCGATTTTACCTGAGCCCTCCCGTTCTCCTCTTTCCGTACTCTTCCACCGTCAGTCTGCCGTCATAACCGATCAGCACTGCACCTGAATCAGCCGTACAGTATATATCGCTGTTCACGGCTTTAAGGCGCTCAAGCGTAAACGGATGCGGGTGTCCGTAGGTGTTGTATTTATAACAGGAAATGACCGTTATAGCGGGCCGGGCAACCTGAAGCATAGCCTCCGAGGACGAGTATCTGG
>JAGCSS010000282.1 GCA_017964055.1 Lachnospiraceae bacterium | reverse complement strand
CTTCCGTCCCGACGCCCCCGACCGCGAGCGCTGCATGCGCCTCCTGCTCGAGCTGGAAGAGGAACTATCTGCAGGACGTTACGGCGCAAAAACCGCCTCCGACGCGGCTCTTATCAGGTATCTGATCTCTCTCGACCGCGCCATGACATCCGCGGACGCAAATACAGACATACCTTTCCGCTGCGACAGGAAAATAGCGGACATTCTCACATATATCAACTCAAACCTGCAGGCCGATCTCTCCTGCGACAGTCTCGCGGCCAGGTTTTTCTTAAGCCGCTCCTATCTCATGCACAGGTTCAGGGCTGAGACGGGCTATACGCTGCACAGCTATGTCCTGCAGAAACGTCTTTTCTTTTCGCGCAAACTGCTCGAGGAAGGCTTCTCAATAAATGAAGCCGCTCTTGCGAGCGGCTTCGCCGATTACACTACCTATCTTCGTGCTTTTAAGAAAGTGTTTAATTGTCTGCCGAGTGACTTTAACGATAAATGATCCGGTCAGGAGCGCCTGCGGGGTCTTCTTCTGCGCCCCGAGGACTTCTTCGGTCTCTCCTGCTTCATCCTTTCGAAATCGCCCTGTGTGACCTTAAAGAGCGCCTCGCCCTCATCTTCTCCGAAATGATCGCGGAAGTACGTATGCAGCTCTTCGCGGTTCTTGCAGCCGGCCACAGCCTCATCTATCGCCTCAGCGTAAAGACTGATGGTCTTCTGTGAAAGAAGACTGCCGAGTATCGTATAGATATATCCGAGCTTATCGGCGGTCTGTGTCTCCTCCTGCGCCTCCGGTGCGGTCTCTTTTACTGCGGGTTCTTTTTCCGGTGCCTGATCGGTTGATGCCGGATCCTCTTCTTCGATGATTTCCCCGTTCACAGCATCCGCTGCAGTGCTTTCCTGCTTGATCTGTGAACTCTTTCTGCGCCTTCTGCGGCTCTTTTTCTTTGCTGCGGGCTCTTCCGGTGCCTTATCGGGCTCCCCTGCCTCTTCGGGCGCGGGTGCCGGCTGTGCCTGCTTTGCGGCAGGTGCCTGAGGCGCTGCAGCCTGTTTTGCGGGCTTTTTCTTTGCCGGCGCATTCTTCAGGCTGTTCTTCATCTCGGCTGTGATCGCCGATATGATGGTCGGATAAACTCCGCAGGTGATGCCGTAATCCTCAAAATAGCTCTCGCAGAAGCTGACGGCCGAACGGAAGCCGTTGTCCTGGCTGATAATGTAATAGCTGCCCTGTCTGTTGCGTTCGATCATCGCGCCGAACAGGGAAACTATCTGGAAATCCATAGCGTTTTTGCCAATGTAATTGGTCTTGATAAATTTCTTGGAGGCCCTGCTGTTGTTCAGGTTCTCAAGCGTCGGTATCGAAAGGTTCATCGCGTTTTCGCTGTAATAAATGAACACCATATCCGAATCGCTCAGTGAACTCACGCCTTCGAGGCCCTCACTTCGCACGTTTTCAAGGTCAATGAAAAAAAATCTCATATGATCTCCGTTCTCTATTCAGTTGTAGAAGCGGGAAGCACTCCCTCGCAGTCGAATGCGGGAATAAAGCTCTCCTCCGCCGTGTCGCCGGTCTGGACATAGGCCCGGGTAATGCCTATCCTCTCGGCAAAGCCAATGACCCTCTCATACTCCTCGCGGGTAAGCTTCCTGTTGATCTCGGGATAATCGCTCAGATCCGTCACGGGAGTAAACTGGTTCATTATGCTGATGTAGATACTGTCTCCGTAAGTGTCGTGCAGATAGCGCAGTATCCTCTTGGAATCCGCTGTCTGTCCGGGAAGTACCAGGTGTCTTACGATCACTCCGCGCGTCATGATCCCGTTCCGATCGAATACGCACTCACCGCCGGTCTGTCTCACCATCTCGGCAATGGCGGCAGAGGCTCTTTCAAAGTAATCCCTTGCACCCGAATAGCGGAGGGCCGCTGTGTCGGACTTATACTTAAAGTCGGGCAGCCAGACATCCACATAGCCTTCCAGCATACGAAGGGTATCGATCGACTCATAGCCTCCCGAGTTATAGACGACCGGCAGTCTCAAGCCCTTACTGCGGGCGAGTTCCAAAGCATCGACTATATTCGGCACATAATGAGTCGGTGTTACCAGGTTGATATTGTTTGCGCCCTTGTCTCTCAGCTC
This sequence comes from Lachnospiraceae bacterium, assembly GCA_017964055.1. GTDB lineage: Bacteria > Bacillota > Clostridia > Lachnospirales > Lachnospiraceae > RUG11977. The sequence continues at coordinate 1,616 of JAGCSS010000282.1, read as the reverse complement.
TAGGAAAATATCGGCAAGCCTCCCGACAGATATCTTAACTCCCGCCGACGCTCTCGATATCTCATGATTCTGACAGTAAACGCATCGCAGATTGCAGCCCGCAAAGAAAACGGTCCCGGAACCCTCTTTCCCTGAAATGCAGGGTTCCTCCCACATATGCAGCGCCGCCCTCGCGACAACAGTGTCGGCACTTACGCCGCAATAACCCTTACCGCCCGATGAGCGGTCCGTCCCGCATGCTCTGGGACAGATGCGGCATCTTTCCAACAATTCCGATCTAGACATAACTGGTCTTATGCGGACACATCGTCTGCGCTCGCAACAAGTTCAACTCCGGTATCCGCTATATTATCGCACAGAACATCACCGATTGCAACAGGCGCGTTTACCGTGATATCGTATATTGCCTGCATGCAGTCGGCTATCTTCGCCTTCGGGATAGGCTCCTTTGTCTTTACCGCGACCACGGGATTGACGCCGCCCTTTACGCGTACGGTAGAAGTCACGGTCCTTACGGGCGCGAGCACCTCGGTGCGGGCGTAATCAAGCCCGCGCTTGCAGGTATATCCGGTGATGCTCTCGATCGTATCGCCGTTCTTTATTACCTCGATGCTGCATCCCAAAGGACAGCCTATGCAGGTAAGATTTATCTTTTCGCTCATATCTGTTTTCTCCATTCAATGCACTGTTTCAGCCGGTTTCAGCCCTCGTTCAGGTCGAGGCAGATGTTGATCGTATCCGCCGTTTTTCCTTCGAGTACGGACTTTTTGATCACAACGTTTTCCATCTCGCCGGGAGCGACAACCTGACGTTTGCGGTGGATGATCCTCTCGTCGCCCAGGAAAACATCCACATAGCAGTTCTTGTATACGTTGCCGACCCTGAAACGGATCGTAAGCTCGTCGCCCATCATATCGGGCCTGATGATCGAAGGCACCGTATAACGCACGCCGTTTGACGTTGTAACATTGATGATCCCGCCTGCTGCCCTGTCGCCGTTTAAGCAGTACATCGCCGCATGGGCACCCGCATTGCCTGCCTCCTCAGATACATAGTCGACCAGGTCATGTACATGGAGTACGTTTCCGCACGCGAAAATACCGGGCACATCGGTCTCCATGCTCTCATTGACCTTAGGGCCGTTGGTCACGGGATTCATGCCGATGCCCGCGCCGTTCGAGAGCTCATTCTCGGGGATCAGACCGCAGGAAAGGAGCAGCGTATCGCATGTGTACTCCTCTTCGGTGCCGGGTATGGGCTTAAGCTTATCGTCGACCTGCGCGATGGTGACGCTCTCGACTCTTTCCTTGCCCTTGATATCCACAACTGTATGGCTGAGCTTTAACGGGATGTCAAAGTCATTGAGACACTGCACGATATTACGCTTCAAGCCGCCCGAATAAGGCATGAGCTCTGCGACCACCTTGACCTTCGCGCCCTCGAGCGTCATGCGTCTGGCCATTATGAGTCCGATATCGCCCGAACCCAAAATGACTACCTCACGGCCCGGCATGAAGCCCTCGATGTTATCGAGGCGCTGCGCCGTGCCTGCCGAATAAATACCGGCGGGCCTGTAGCCGGGAATGTTCAGCGCGCCTCTTGAGCGCTCTCTGCAG
>JAGCSS010000035.1 GCA_017964055.1 Lachnospiraceae bacterium | reverse complement strand
ATTCAGGATCAGGGCGAAAATGATAGGTGCCGGGAATCCCATGATGAGATCGAGCAGATTCAGCTTGACGGTATTGAAGAGAGCACGCTTGAAATCGGCGTTTCCGAATGCTTTCTTGAAATACTTGAAGTAATCTACCTGACCCTTATCGGTTGCCCAAGGCATCTGTCTGAGCGGCATGTTCAGCTTGTATTCCTTGAATGCCGTAATGATGTAGCGCATCGGGAGGTACTTAAAGATGAGCAGGTAAGCTATCGGAAGGAACAGCAGCAGATAAAGCTGCCAGTACTTCTTAAAGCTCTGTCCCCATGTGATGCCGGTCTTGACAACGATCTCTTTGCCGTTTTCATCCGTGTAGGTTTTGAATTTAGCCATTTGAAGCCTCTTTCTTATATTCTTCCTTTTTCGTCGGGTATGCCGCTCTTTTGCCTGTAATACGAACAGATCGCGTCGCGCCACTCTGCCGCGCTCTCAACCTGAAGGTCGAACCTCGCGAGCACGCGCTCATAACGCTTTGCGTCGATCCTGCCCTTTAGAGAACACCATGCGCTCCTCATGCGGACCGCCTCTTCGGCGCCCTCGTAATGGCTGTCGTAAATATGCTGTATAACGGTCTTTCCCGAATGAAGCCTGTAGGTATACGGAACATGATGCATGAACAGCAGCAGCTCGTCCGGACAGGTTTCAAGATTCTCGTAAGTTGAGGCATTGGGCTCGTTGTACTGCTGAATATAGCCTGTACCCTTAATGCCGCGTTCCACTCCCATGCCCTCTGCGTCCGAGCGGTGGTAGGTTCCCCATTCGGAGAACTCGTAGCCGTCCACGTTCGGTCCGTAGTGATGACCGGGATTCACCATCCAGCCGACACCGAGAGGTGCTGTATACTTCTCGTATGTCGGACCGGAGGTGCTGAGGATGTATGAAATAAGTTGGAATATAACGTCGTCACTGCCAAAGGTGAGTGCGATCCACTCCCTGGCGATGTCTTCGGACGAAAGCGTGGGATCAAAGGAAAGCCTGCCGAATCCGAAGAGGTTCGCGGCTGCCAGATCGTGTCCGGTCCAATTCTCGTCGTTTCCGGTGTTCGTGACCGCAGCCATGCCGCAGTTCACATTGCCGAAGGTACGTCCGGTCACGATATCGCAGACCGTATCGTCAGTGTCCTTTATGTAAGTCCTGAACTCCAGAACCTCCTTGAACATCGGGATCAGATAGAATACATGCTTCTGCTGTCCCGTATATTCCTGCGCGATCTGGAATTCCATCATCTCGTTTGTTTTCTTCAGCCCGCCGAACAGAGGAGAGACAGGTTCTCTGGCCTGGAAATCCATCGGTCCGTTCTTTATCTGAAGTATCACATTGTCGCGGAACTGTCCGTCGAGCGGTATAAAGTTGTCATACTGGGCTTTTGCCCTGTCGGTCACGGTATCGCGCCAGTCCTGCTTGCAGTTGTAAACAAAGCATCTCCAGATGATGAGCCCGCCGTAAGGGGCAATGATGTCGGCCAGCATGTTCGCGCCGTCCGCATGTGTGCGCCCGTAGGTAAACGGTCCGGGACGTCCCTCCGAATCGGCCTTGATCAGAAAACCGCCGAGATCCGGAACATCGGTGTAGAGGTCGTCGAGTGCTCTCTTCCACCATGCCCTGACTTTCTCATCGAGAGGATCGCTGCCATCGAGTCCGCCGAGCTCCATCGGAGCCGCGAAATTAAGGCTCAGGTAAAGGCGTATGCCGTATTTTTTGAACAGACCCGTAAGGGTCTTGATCTCGCTGCGATACACCGCCGAAATGAGCTTGGTGGCCGCAGCCTTGACGTTTACGTTGTTGATGACCACCGCATTGATGCCGACCGATGCGATAAGTCTCGCATATGCCTCGGTGCGGTCGTTTATGATGATCCTGTCATTTTCAAAGAAGAACGATTTCCCGGAATATCCTCTCTCTATGCTGCCGTCCAGATTGTCCCAGTGGTTCAGCATCCTGAGCGGAGAAGCGGGTGATTCGGAACAGTTCAGCCGGTCAAAGGCAGTCACCGTTCTCAAAAGGAATATCAGGCGGAACACTCCGTAAAGAATACCCTCGCCCGATGCGGACGAGACAGTGATGAGCCCGGTGCTCCCGTCTGCTGTTATGCTGAAGGCTCCGACCGGCTTATTATCTGCGGCTGTGGTCCTCAGCACTATATTTGCATTAAGATTTGACTTCGTATATAATGTATCTGTGCTCAAAAGTTGCTTTGGAACAGGCTCTGTACCGAACATCTCCCGGACCGCCCTGCCCATTTCGCGGGCCGCGGTGTCGATAATCACATTATCTGAGGGGATACCTCCCGTATCACTCATCAGATATATCCCATCGATCCCTCCGATGTCGGGAACGGCGCACGGAACTCTGCCGTCCAGCCAAGCTGCCTCATACTCCATTGCACTACCCATCCTATCGCACAAACAAACAATCAACATGTTACCGCTGTCATTATAGACTGCAGCGGCATGCATGGCACGTCAGGTTTTGACTTTTGATAATCAAATATTGCTATTTGATTAGTGTTTTATCGATTGACATCGCCTGTCTATTTAGATAATAAACCAAAAGCGAGCCTAAAATCAAGTACTTTATACGAAATTCAGTCAAATAATTGTATTATTTTGATTATTATGTTAAAATCTACCCAAATAATCGATATAGCAAAATTTGACAATCAACATCGCCACACATTTTAAGGAGCTTTCATTATGATTGAGATTCTCAACGGAATTGTCGAAACCGTATCCTTCAACAATGTCAGTTCGGTGCGCATTTATCACAATCGTGAGACAGACGATTATCCGATCCACTGGCATACCGCGATGGAGATAATCATGCCCTATGACAACACTTACCAGGTCATCATAGGCAACGATCCCATCACTCTCGGTGAAAAGGACATCCTGATCATTCCTCCGGGAGAGCTGCATCAGCTCAAGGCGCCCGCCACGGGCTCGCGCATGATCATGATGGTCGACTACTCTCTTCTGTGTAATCTGAAGGGCATGGACTCGCTACTGCACAATCTCCATCCCTACATGATCATCCGCACGCAGAATAACGATGAGATCCGCGATGAACTCGCCGAGGTACTGCGCAATTACATGCTGCAGATAGAGTCGGAATACTTTGGTGAGTCGCCTTATTTCGAGGCCAGGATCTACTCTCTGCTGATCAGCTTCTTTGTGGATCTCGGCCGCGAGTCGAACAGTCAGGAGCGCCGCTTCGGAAACTTCACCACAAACAAGCAGCACGAGTATGTCCAGAAGTTCATGACAGTCTGCAACTACATCAACGAGCACTGCACCGAGGATGTCACCGTCGACGAACTCGCCGATATTGCGGGCTTCTCGAAGTTCCATTTTGCCCGTCTGTTCAAGCAGTTCACGAACGTCAGCTACTACGATTATCTGACGCGCAAGCGCATAGAACATGCCGAGACGCTGCTGATCACTCCGGACATATCTATCACCGAAGTCGCGATGCAGTCGGGCTTTAATTCGCTCTCGACCTTCAATCGCGTCTTCAAGAACCTGAAGAACTGCACGCCGTCGGAATATAAGGGCCTGAACCACCCGTACAACCAGAAGGTCGACGCGGCGGCCGCGACAACTGAATAAGCAGAAAAGGGACGGAATCAACCGTCCCTTTTTGAAACCGCAGAAACGTCGCATATCGGCGCGTCTCAGCACATTTTTTACATTATCTTTATTCAAATTTGAAATACTTCAGATCAAAGTTCGATCCGGGCAGGAATACGAAGCTTACACGCTTGTTTCCTGTCACGCTGCCGATATCGTACGCCTTCTCCGCATATTCCGCGGTCTGCGGGAATTCGAGGAGGGT
>JAGCSS010000281.1 GCA_017964055.1 Lachnospiraceae bacterium | reverse complement strand
GAGGATGCCGTTGTCGTAGAGATATCTGTCGTCCTTTGTTTCGAGTCCTTTCTCTTTTGCGGTCCCGGGTGCCATATAAAAGTTCAGGCCGATCACTGCCTTTCCGCCTTTTTTCAGCACCCTTGCGGCATTGTCCAGTATGTCCTCAGCGATCTCGAGGGGGACAACATCGATAACATTGCTGCATAAGAAAACATCATAGCTCTCATCGGGCTGCGAAGCCAGCCATTTCTCATCGATAGCCTCTGCCTTTATCACATCATCGACCTTGAATGCCTTCGCATAAACCTTTAGCAGATCGACAGCCCTTGCCGCCATGTCGACAGCGGTAACGTCGGTGCAGCCGAGCTTAGCCGCCACGAGGGCTCCCCAGCCCTGACCGCAGCCGTAATCAAGAAATCTCCCGTTCTTTGCGACCTGTTCGACCGCGTCAAAAAGCTTGGGCGAGGGTACCATATCCTTACACTCATTGCCCTCGACCGTATCGAGTATCTCCTGTTTTTCCTCATCCGTAGCTCCGAGAGCGCTGTCCCAGAACGCTACAGCATCCTTAAAATCCTTTTTCAGATAATCTTCCATCCTGTTCTCCCTTCGGCATTCACAGTTTATGCCGCGCATAATCCTGCCTGCCTTTTAATAAAATGTTGCTTTTTGATTATACACAAAAACTCCCGTGCGCCGCAACTTTTTGTGCTACAATATAAAACAGATCGCAAAACGGATCACGCGTTTTGCCCCACAAAAGAGGAATGCTATGGAAATCATCAGGATAAACGATCTGCATGACGGCAGACTTGAAATGTATACCGAGCTCAATGAGGTCCAGCTGAAGCGCTTTTACGAGCCCGCCGGCGGCGTGTTCGTCGCGGAAACGGAGCTGGTGATCTCCCGCGCGCTTGCGGCAGGCTGCAGACCGGTATCATTCCTGATCGAAGAAAAATGCTTTGCCGGCGGAATACTCGACACTTATGCCTTTGATATTCCCGTATATGTAGCCCCTCTCGATGTGATCAACGGCTTGACCGGCTACAATCTGACCCGCGGAGTGCTCTGCGCGATGCGCCGTCCCGTGCTTCCGTCTCCGGGCGATCTGCTCGCAGATGCCCGCCGTGTCTGCCTGATGGAAGATGTAATGAATCCAACAAATGTCGGCGCGATATTCAGATCCGCCGCAGCGCTCGGCGTTGATGCCGTCCTGCTCACCCACGCGTGCTCCGATCCCTTGTACCGCAGAGCCGCGCGGGTATCGATGGGCACTGTTTTTTCCGTGCCTTTCACTTTTTTCGACAAGCATGACGACTATATGGAACTGCTGAAAGAGTCCGGTTTTACGACCGTTTCCATGGCCTTAAAGGACAGTGCGGTCCCGCTTTCCTCGCCCGAACTTAAGGGGCACGACCGGCTCGCCGTGATATTCGGCACAGAGAGCACCGGCATAAAGGATGAGACCATCGCCGCGTCCGACTATACTGCCGTCATCCCTATGCAGAACGGCGTCGATTCGCTGAATGTGGCAGCCGCCTCGGCAGTGACCTTCTGGGAGCTCTGCAGGTAGCGCCTGTCGGTTTTATTAATATTTCATTGTTTATTTACTCTGTCTGCATGGGCAATCCGCGCGAAATGTGTTATAATCAGTCATACAGTCGGCGTCCGCCGCACATGTACATCATCAGAAAAGGAGAGGTAATATGCAGGAAGTATATGATTTTTTAAAGAAATGCGAGACCTATTATCTGGCAACCGTTGAGGGCGACCAGCCCAGAGTACGTCCTTTCGGGACCGTAGCGATCTTTGACGGCAAACTTTACATCCAGACAGGCAAGTCAAAGCCCGTTTCAAAGCAGCTCCACGCCAATCCCAAGTCTGAGATCTGCGGCTTTACCGGCGGCGAGTGGATCCGCGTCAGCGGAAAGCTGATCCCCGATGAAAGGGTTGAGGCAAAGAAGCATATGCTCGACGATTATCCGAACCTTCGCGGCATGTACAATGAGAATGACGACAATACCGAAGTTCTCTATTTTGAGGATGCGACAGCGGTGATCAGTTCATTTGCCGCAGCTCCGAGAGAGATAAAGTTCTAATACAAAACTGTACCGAAAAGAAGTGCCTGTCACCATGTTTATGTTGACAGGCACTTCTTTTCTTACTCTTCTTTTACTTATTCATACACCTCTATCTCCGCAGCCTGCGCGCCGCCGGTACGCGCCGAGGAGTTCATCGTGAATACGACTTTTACAAAGCGCACATCTGCCGCCTCGAAATCGATCCTGATGCGGTTGCCCGTATTCGGGTCAAAGCCGTAACGGTTTGCGGCCGAGAGTTCGCTGAAGTTCTCTCCGTCCGGACTGCCGAGCACCGCGATCTCCTGCGTGCGGGCCTCCCATATCGCAGAAGGATTGAGCCTTACAGCCACAGTCGATACTTTATGCTGCGCTCCCAGATCTATCGTCATTTCCGCGGGAAAGCCCTTGCTCTCCCAGTAGGTATCCGTTTTTCCGTCATTTACATTGCTCTCTGCGTAAACATCCGTATATTCTCCCGATGCAACAGGCTTTCCCTCTGCCAGGTTCTCCGTCTCCGGCAGCTTGACATAATTCGCTTCGGGGTCCGGGAAGCAGGGCGGGCGCTGAGCCTTTGTCTGCTCGGGTGCCGGTACGGTGATCACACCGTCATCCGCTGCCGCTGCGGGCTTCATGAAAAACGCGATCAGGCTCATGACCGCCGAGAGCGCGATCACTATAGCCATCGCAATATTTATCTTTTGATGCATATCTGTCTCCTTCTTAGATGCGGTTATTAACCGCATCTGATTCTTCGCCCTACATGTCACTTATGTACCGGGCTCCTTATCGTGCCGCAGGGCACATCTTGCGCATTATTCAACCGTGATCCCGTCACAGTGATCATTGACCGATGCCTTCATCGACTTCAGGTCTGTGATCCGGTTCCCGAGGATGCTGATGTTTTTCAGGGTAACATTGGTGATCCGGTGCTCCTCATCCTGTCCGGCAAATCTTGAAGACGGGACATTGCCGTCAGCGGTGTTGACAACCGTCAGTCCGTCGATCAGCACATCGTCCACTCTTCCGTATTCGTCCTTCACGGTCGACCAGCCGGATTTCGCAAGCGACATCTCGATCAGCTCCTTGTTGCTGCCGTTGTCGCCCTGCATGAACGCATTCTCGACCACTATATTACGGTAAACGATGTGATGCACGAACGCGTCATCGCTGTTGTGAATGCTGATCACCGGCTTATGGAAATTGTAGAGAACGGTAATATCCTCAAATGTCACGTCGCTGATCTCTGGATCGAGAGTCATGCCCTTGTCGGTCTCATATCCGATCTCCATCGACTGAGCGAGATCCGTCCAGATCTGAACGCCCCTGAACGTGATGTTCTTTGATGATCCCGCATAATTCTTAACGACCAGGCTGTCATCCCATGTACGCGCAAAGCTGTTCGTTACCAGATGATCTGTGCAGGACTGGAAGGTGAATCCGTCGCCGTTCTGCCTGCCGGATATTATCTTTACGTTATCGACCGTAACGCGCTTCGATGCGAATGAATTGAAATTCCAACAGTTTGAATTGACGATCGTGATGCCCTCTACCTCAACATCGGTCGAATGATTGATGTCGACCGGTACGCGAGCGAATGCTCCCGGCTGATTCCATGCGGGATAATCGCTGCCGTCGATCATTCCGCGCCCGCAGATGCGCACATTCTTTGCATTGTTCACGGAAATCACAGAATGCAGTACCGCTCCGCCCGACAGATACAGCGTCTGCCCGTCGGTCAGCGCTATCGCGTCCATTGTCCACTCACCGGGTCCGATATAGTAAACATTCGGATCATTGGGATCGGGAATATCGGTTTCGATCGCATTTACAAAAATGTGCGCTGCCTTATTTACATTATTATTGAAAACAACGGTGTACTGCCCCGGTTCCGTGACCGTAAAGCGTACATGGCCGTCAGCCACCGTCGGAACGATGCCGCAGCCGGTCGGAAGTACTGCCGCGCTCTCGACCGGAACGCCGAGCCCCGGTGCCTCGATATCGATATCGGCAGTGCCTTCAAGATCAAAATAAGTAAGCGGCGTATCCGACGGAACCGTATTCGCGTCCCAGATATGTTTATGATTGACCATTACGTCATAGACAAAAAGCCTGTGTCCGTTTACGGATACAAGCACGTTCTCCGAACCGGTCATGGTCTTCGGGCCTTCGTACAGCTTGAGCATCGTCTGAGTCTCTCCGTTATCATTATCGGATCTCATGCGCGGTGCCCCCGGTGATACAAACATGAAAACCGAGAACGCGAGCGATAGTACCGCCGCGATGCATAAGCAGACCGTGAGCGCAGAGATCCCTGTCCTGCTTTTCATTATAAAATCCCCTTTCATCCACGTCTAATAGTTTAACGTTAAACTTCTCGATTTTATTATACTCTTCGTTTTATGAACAGGCAATACCGTAAAACGATTTTTATTTTATTTTTATTGCGCTGCAGGGCTTGACAACAAAAAAAATGCGATGCTATAATGGGCTCATGATATAGGTTTAACGTTAAACCTATTGATAAACGCGCGTTTGGATCACAAAACTACAACTTATCATTTATGGAGGAGAAGTATGAAAAAGTTACTCGCTCTCGTCCTTGCAGTCAGCATGATCGTTTCGCTGACCGCCTGCGGACAAAAAATCGAACCTGAACAGCCTCTGAACACTGCTGCGCCTACACAGGCGACAGTAACAAAGGAACCTGTTCAGGACCCTACCGAGGCTCCTACGGATGCACCCGCACCCGCTGCTGAGACACCCTCATCATTTGTATGGGACAATTTCGATGACCGTGATCCCAACGTTAAACCCGATACCGCACCGAACGGCGCTTCGATGTGGTGGGACAACTGGGCTAATCTCCGCGCAAAGAATGAAGACGGCGCGGTTAAGATCGACTACCGTCCCAAGGATTTCGATCCTGAGGATTTTGAGTCACTGGACGACTACTTTGCTCATGCGGGTGACTGGATGGGCAACTGGGGTGAGGCGATCGACATGTGGTCGCTCGAAGGCATCTCCTACTGCAAATACCTGACTATCCGCATCAAGGGCGAAGCAGGCGGCGAAGAAGCATCCCTGATCATGGACTGGCATCCCGAAGACAGCAGATTCTTTGCTGCACGTTTCTCGGACCTTGTGCTGGCTGACGGAACTCATCCCGTTATCACCACTGACTGGCAGGATCTCGTTATCGATCTGCAGGCTTCCGGCTTCCCCGGCATGACCAACGCCCTTCATATCCGCGCTTTTGCTCCCTGCGTTATCTGGCTTGACGAGCTCGTATTCTCCGAGCCTGTCGCACCCATCGACGCAACCAGCGCAGATACGATCATTGCAGGCTTTACAGTTCCCGAGACAGGCAAGCCCGGCGATCTTCCGATCAGGGAATACCTCGGCGTGACCGACAGCGGTTCCGTAGATATCGCATTCCTCTGGGATAACTTTGATGACCGCGATCCCGACAACAAGCCCGAACTCAGCCCCAACGGCGCGAATATCTGGTGGGACAACTGGGCAAATCTGCGCGGCAAGAACGAGGACGGCGCGATCAAGCTCGATTACCGTCCCAAGAAGTTCGATCCCGAAGATTACGAGACCGAAGACGATTACTTCGCACATGCGGGCGACTGGATGGGCAACTGGGGTGAAGCGATCGACATGTGGGCTCTCGACGGCATCTCCTACTGCAAATACCTCGTTATCCGCGTAAAGGGCGAGACCGGCGGTGAAGAGAACAAACTCATCATGGACTGGCATCCCGAGGACAGCAAATTCTATGCTGCGCGCTTCTCGGATCTGGTGCTTGCTGACGGAACTCATCCCGTTATCACCACAGACTGGCAGGATCTCGTGATAGACCTTGAAGCCTCGGGCTTCCCCGGAATGACAAACGCATTCCATATCCGCGCTTTCGCAGCCTGTGTCATCTGGCTGGATGAGATCGGATTCGCAGAGCCCGTCGCTCCCATCGATACCGCGAACGTAACCGCCGGAATGACGGTTCCCGAGACAGGAAAGCCCGGCGATCTTCCCATCAAGGATTTCGTTGCCGGACTCGGAGAATAATTAATAAACATAAGCGGGGCGGGTTTCTCCGCCCCGACTTGTTATGATACGGAACAATATTTTATCAATGCGGACGTTTTCCGTGCGAAACGCCGAAGAAATCACTTAAAACACTTGAAATGAAGCGTGAAAAAATGTTAATCTTTTAGCTGAAAACAAGGAGTCGTCAACATGGTAACTTTAAAGGATATCGCCGCCGAAGCGGGGGTCAGCATAACCACCGTTTCGAATGTCGTACACAATCGTTCAAGCAGGGTTTCACCCGAACTGGTCGCGAAGATACGCTCGATCATCGACAGGGAGCATTATGTCCCGAGTATGACCGCACGTACGCTGGTAAACGATGAATCATACATCATCGGAGTGATCTCTCATATCACTCCGCAGAATATAGGCAGCACGATGAGTGACCCGTTCCTGGGAAGCTTCGTCGAGGGCATAGAGTTCCGCACGCGCGAAGAGGGTTATTTCCTTATGATCCGCTCCGTAGAGGACGCGCGGGCTCTCGAATCGCTGCGCCGCAGCTGGAAGCTCTCGGGCGTGATCCTGACAGGCGTATTTGAGGACGATTTTTTTGCCGGTGTCAGGAATCTCGGTATTCCCTTCGTTCTGATCGACAGCTATATCGATGCCCCGGATGTGTACAATATCGGGCTTGAAGACGAAAAAGGCGGTTATCTGGCAACAAAGCACCTGCTCGAGAACGGTCATCGCGTGATAGCCTTCGCTTCACCTTCGATCCGTGCGGGCGGAGTTGTGGAACAGCGCCTGATCGGCTATAAAAGGGCTCTTAAAGAGTACGGAGTGCCCTTCGATCCTTCGCTCGTCTACACTCAGGAGATCTTTGTCGAAGAAGGTAAGCGGCTCGGACACAAGCTGGCCGCAAAACCCGAGATCACCGGCATATTTGCTTCCGCGGATATCCTCGCGGCAGGCATCATGACCGGGCTTCGCGAAAAGGGAGTGCTCGTTCCCCGCGACAAATCGATCATCGGCTTCGATGACAACTACCTGTGCCGCCTGACCAACCCCTGCCTGACCACGATCCATCAGGACGCCGAACAGAAGGGATATCTCGCGGTCGACATGCTGCTCTCACAGTTTCGGAATGAACCTCTTGCCGAGCGTTCGGTGATTCTTCCGGTCACACTTATAGAAAGGGAAAGCGTTCGTAATCTAAACAAACAGTGAGGATTACGTATGAAACAAGGAGTCATCTTTGATCTGGACGGTGTATTGATCTCAACCGACGAAATGCATTACAGGGCATGGAAGTCGATCGCCGACGAGCTCGGCATACCGTTCGGACATACCGAGAACAATCTGCTGCGCGGCGTTTCCCGCATGGCTTCACTCGATATCATCTTAAATCTCGGTAATATGGTGCTTTCCGATCAGGAAAAAGAAGCGCTCGCTGAGCGCAAGAATAACAGATATGTAGAGCTTTTGCAGTCCCTTACCCCCGACGTCGTGGCGGGTGAGGTACGCGAAACCCTCTCACGGCTGCATAAACGTGGCATAAAGACCGCAGTCGGCAGCTCCAGCAAAAACGCAAAGCTCATCTTAAAGCTGACAGACCTGGAAAAATATTTTGACGCGGTCTCCGACGGGACCAATATCACCCGTTCCAAGCCGGACCCCGAGGTATTCTTAAAAGGAGCTGAGTTTTTGGGACTCACACCCGGTGAATGCGCCGTGACCGAAGACGCGGTCGCAGGCATAGACGCTGCCAACGCGGGCGGCTTCTACAGCATCGGCATCGGAGACGCGGCAGCCTACGACAAGGCTGACGCCAGGATCGGCAATATCAGTGAACTGCTGGATCTCATATAAATACAGCAACAGAAAAAAGGTGCCTGTCAACTGTGCATTATCGCACGATGACAGGCACCTTCTCATTCTATTGTATGACTCTCGTGAGTTACGGTGATCCGCAGCCTCTTCCCGCGGAATTCGATCGGAAAGGTCAGCTTTTTGATCTCTTTCGGCAGATGCGGATCAAGGTTTAGTTTGCCGTCTTTTACGGACAGACCCGCAAATCCCAGCACCGCGATCATCCATGCGCCGCCGTTTGCAGCCGGATGCGTACCTCCGATGTATATCTCTCCGGCCCACTGTTTTCCGCCGCCCTTTAGGTCTATGGACGCCGTATTTACGAAATGCTTCCACGCCTGCTCCGGCCGTCCGATACGGCAGGCAGTCAG
>JAGCSS010000280.1 GCA_017964055.1 Lachnospiraceae bacterium | reverse complement strand
TTGCCGGAAATGAGATGGCGGGATCGCTCTCAAGCATACTTAAGGGCGAAAGCTGGGGAGAAAAGAGCCTGAACACATTTGCGGCGAGGAACCCATATTATTATGACGTAAGGATAAGATCGTTCGATGTTGACATAAGGGCTACGAACTGTACAGCATGCGCGGCAAGAGGCTGTAAGAGCGGCAGCGCGGAATGTACACATGTGCCCGAAGGCACGTTTATAAATCTTCCGGTGCCGATAATATATGACGGTACGCCATATTCCGGAGCCAAGAGCTTTGTATGGGAGGGACAGACCGTAACATTTCATGAGCCTGTGATCGAAGGCTATGCAAGGAAGAGCCTCGGCGATGACGTCAGCGGGCTGAACGGCAGAATGTCGGGAAATGCAGTCACGCCGACGGGAAATACGAGGATATTCCTTTATTACGAGACTCTGGTCTCTGATGAAAAACTCAATGACCTCACGATCAAGTATGTGGTTCTTAAAGAATCCGGCAATTCGGTAAAGGAAACCGTTAAGGATGTTGTGATCAAAGACGGTATCGCGCAGGGAAATGAATTCAGTATTGAGCTGAGCAACCATATCAGTGCGTCAGGAAAGACATATGAACTCATACCGGGGATCAGGACAGGTCTCTCTTATGCGGCAAATCACAAATTTGCCAACGCCGTAAAAGGAATAAGCGCGTATGTGATAACCGCCTCGGAAGTAAATGCGGGCAGGATAACCTATGCCACGGGAACCGTATACAGTGAGGACAGACCCGGATTGCTTTATGTCCCGGTCAGAGAGAGCGTGGCTTCGGGAGCGGTTGATGACCACGAAGATGATCCAGTTAACGGAAATAAACCTGCGGGCGACAATTCGGGAGACAGCACAGGAGGTAACACAGCAGATTCCGGATCGGGATATACAGGGGCCGGACTCGTCAGAAGATCGGACGATCCGGCTGCGGTCATGAAGATATGTTCCGATACGTTTGATGTTTCTTCGGCGATACCGTCTACCGAAAACGTGTATATCAAAGCTGAATTCGCAGACTATCTGTACACTCTCGACGCAGCGGTAATTTCCGGCAGTTACCCCATACGGGTCCCAGTAGATCTTCCGTATGAGCTGCGATGGAGTGAGACCGACGATGAAGGCAATACCACGGACAAGAGTGAGCATGGATCAAACACGGTTTCTGTTACGGTATACCGCGATTACTCGTTTATTCGCCTGAATTCATTCGCTTATTATGTGCCCGAGAGCATCACACTTGAAGACAGGGCATTGAACCCGCAGTCCGTTACGATCACCGCAGCACAGGCAGGAATAAGATCGCCGTCATGCACACAGCCGGTCGGATACGGAGGCAGCAGGCTCGGGGGAAATATCGATCTGCCCTCAGGATGTCCTGTTTCACTGTCTGCATCGGTAATAACGGTTGACGGCGGAGAAGAAAGACCTTCGGCACCTTCGGCGGATACGGCACTGGCGCAGAGCCTCGCTGAAGCGGCTGTGGGCCGGATGCGCTGCCGGAATGACGAGCTGGTATTCGGTGGGCGCAGCATACTCGGACCGGCAGGATGGCATAATTATGCCGGTGCGGCATCTGCCGATACCTCTGTGCTGTCTCCGGGCAGAAGCATGATCGACTCGCGAAACGTGCTCGGACGCGATCATATTTCGATACCGGCACAGATCCGCAACGGAGTTTATCCCGCTTCGGCACGTCTGGTAAGATACAGTCCTGAGATAACATACGGGGGTGCTTCGATCGCTTATAACCCTGTTGTTTCTGTCAATGCGGTACGGGTGCATACACCTGTTATATGCGAGCTCCGGATTTCTGAGTGCGATCCGGCATTATCGAACCTTAGGTTTGATCAGGAGCCGCAAAAGAGCGATACGGATGCGTTTCAGATCGTGATCGGTGACAGTGTTTCATACGGTTTGGGCGGTCACGAGAATGACAGCTGTGATTTCAGTTTGTTCGTGAATAATGCGGGTCGGCATCCTGTTTACGCAGGGAAGCTGGGCACCGGTTATGACTACGGTGCAAACAGGAGCGGATTGAACGGCGGCAGCTATGTGCTGACAAATGAGGTTTATTTTCCGTTTGATGTGTTTATGGATGTCGGCAATGACCGGAATATGTCAAACGACAGATTGCTGGCAGGAGGTAACTGGTATGTCCTGTCGGGACATCAGAGGTATTATCTGCCCGACAATGTGCCGGAAGGCGATTACTGTATCGAATCCCGGACCAGAGCCGTAAACTCCTTATCAAGAACAGACATGGTATCCCAGAACGTAAAAAACGGGCTGCGGTTTCTGTATGCCAACGATGATCCCGGTGACTATGTGACTGCAGACAGTGTGAGAGTCCATGTAAGCGGAAAAATGTACGGTTTTCGATTGACCGGCGTTAACTCGGACGCTGAGTGGAAGCATGTGTTTGAGACCGAGGGCAGTTCAAAACTTGGAATGTCCGGGATAAAAGACGGTACATTGAACGGTGTGCTGCCGGGAGGAACGGTTAAGTCGCAAGAGCTCAAGGATTATTGTTTTTATTATTCTTCGGGCCTGAAAAACGAACTGGGGCTTTCCACAGGCAGGAACGCGAAGTTTATCCTGCCGATGCTGGCAGGTTGTTCTCCCAACGCATCCATGCTGAATTCGGGATTGCTGAAAGCGGGATACGTGTGGAACTTTGATCTGATCACATCGGGCGGGCAGATGACTTCGGACAGAGCATATATTGTCATTGAACCGGGGTTTGCATGGATAGATGAAAAAGGCGGATATCATGACGGTGCCAAAGTGTATTATTCGGAAACCGAAGGCGGTGTATTAAGACGTGATAAGGAATTCGGGCATAGGCTGAAAGTCAGTATGCCGCAAGAGATAAAGACGGGGAGCACTTTGCGCCGATGGAGTTTTAATTATTCCGTTCCTTCCAACTTTTACGTAAAGCTTGGCGAACAGCTCTGCAGGAGCGGATATCTGGCGATCAATTTTAAGATAACCGCTTATAGCCCGTCAGGGAAAGAGATCATGAGCTATAACGCTGCGGAGGTTGACGGGGTTTGCAACATGTGGGCTGT
The DNA here is from genome assembly GCA_017964055.1 of Lachnospiraceae bacterium. GTDB lineage: Bacteria > Bacillota > Clostridia > Lachnospirales > Lachnospiraceae > RUG11977. The sequence continues at coordinate 9,655 of JAGCSS010000280.1, read as the reverse complement.
CGAAGACCAGCAGCTTGACAGACGTGATTTTTACAGGCATGAATTCAATCTGCGATACGGTGACATAGTGCTGCTGGATGTCGGTGAATCTAAGGGCGATGATTATGTTGCCGACTGGAAATATTGAGTAACGGAAAACGGATAATAGTGGAATTTGCAGAGAATGCCTTGAACATATAGACATATTATGATATTATTTGTCTATATACGGAGGTGAGCTAATGTTTATACTGCATGAAACGATCAGACCATCGGCAGATCTCAGAAACCATTATAATGAAGTGTCTAAACAGTGCAGGGAAGATAAGGAGGCAGTTATAATTACTGTTAACGGAAGAGGCGATACGGTTTCTATCGGTTACGAAGAGTATAAGAGAATGAAGGCCCGGATTGAACTTCTGGAGATATTGGCCGAGGCGGATGAAGATGTAAAGAACGGAAGAGTGATTCCGGCAGAGCAGACCTTTGGCGATCTGAGACGTATATTGACGGAGGACGGGACTTGAAATACCGAGTTGAGATAACGGAGACGGCCGATGCCCTGATCAGGAAGATCATTCTCTATATAGCAGAACAATTCGGCAGTGAAGTCGCACTGAGGGAATTGGATAAAATGAGCGCAGCGATCCGGCAGCTGGAAGATAATCCTTTTATCGGTACTGTGCCCAAGTATAATGTACTGAGGCGACAGGGGTATCTGGTGTTGGTTTTGGAGAAAAATCTCGTGTTCTACAAAGTGCGCAATGATATTAAGAGTGTTACGGTCTACGCTGTAGTGGATCAGCGTCAGGATTATCTGAGCATAATAAGAGGACTGTAATAATTCCTGCTTTTCGGCGAAATACAGTGTTGTATCACGCACCGAAAACCGCTCACACTGCGACGCGTTTTATGGTAAGCTTAAACCATAGGAGGTAAGTAACTATGGATTTTGCGGAAAGACGGGAGATAGAAGAGGCTGTAACGGCTGCGGATGAAGCACTGTATCATCTTTATGCGGCTCGTAAATATCTGGACAGTGCCGGTAACTGGGGGCTGCTCGATCTGTTCGGAGGCGGACTGATCTCGGGCATTGTAAAACACAGCAAGATGTCGGACGCTGAGAATGAGATCGAGGCGGCAAAGTACGCGCTGCAGCATTTCAGCAAGGAACTCAGGGATGTTACCGGATACAGCTCGATCCACATCAGCGAGTTCCTGAGTTTTGCGGACTTTTTCTTTGACGGTTTTCTGGCGGATGTAATGGTCCAGTCGAAGATCCATGATGCGAAAGCTGAGTGCGACGATGCGATCCGGCAGGTTGAAAACATCCGGGCAGAGCTGGCTGACAGGCTCAGATAAATGCAAATAAAGGATTTCCTCTCGGGGAAGTCCTTTTTTTATCTCCTAAGTACGATAATTTGGACATTACATGGTTCATTATATAGATGTACACAGGAGGTAATGATATGAGAAGAGCCAATAACACCAGAAATATCGAACTTGCAGTAGGACATTTTTACCGTATGGCGGAAAAGAACGGCAAAGCTTTTGTCGGAGAATACCTCGGACAGCAGGCCGATGAGTTTGCGTTTTTGTTTCCCGAGAGGCAGGGGCTGCTCTATAGTTTCAGGGTTTGGGAAGGCAGCGAGGAAGTGGTTTGCGGATACCCGGGAGACCGGCTGCCCCGTTTCACCGAAGATCTCGGGACACTCGATATGACGGAAGTGTATAAGACCGCTTAATGATCCGCATTGACCGATGTTACCGCATATCCGATGTGGGCCGTTGACGGTCGGAACAGTCAAAACAGTCTAAAAATCCTCAGTACTTTATGTTACAATATGTTAAGCGAAATGACTGTCATAAAACGGAGGTACACGGATCATGCTTGAAATATATAAACCTTCACTCGAAGATATGTGGTTCAGGGAAAGCCTTTTGGCTGACGAAGAAACCATGTCGTACAACCACGCATGGGGAGGCACGATCCCGTTCCCCAAAGAAAGTTGGGCCGATTGGTATGACTATTGGATCGTTAACCATGAGAACAGGAGATACTACAGGTATCTGAAGGACGAGAGCGGATTTGTGGGTGAGATCGCATATCACTACGATCCCGAGTATGACGGCTGTGTCGCGGATATCATAATCTTCTCGAAGTACAGGGGAAAGGGATACGGAGACCTGGGACTCGAGCTGCTCTGCTCGGCAGCGGGAGAAAACGGGGTATCCGTGCTGTATGATGATATAGCCATCGACAACACCGCGATCAGACTTTTTCTGAAGCATGGTTTTTTCGAGGCTTACAGAACCGAAGAAAAAATAGTATTGAAAAAGGATATAAGCCCTGCGGCACCCGGAGCAGCCTTTTAACCTGATGATTAATGACGGTACGTCTATGGAGGAAAGACTGCCGGGGCCCTTAAACAGTAACGCTTATTCCGCTATGAACAGCACGCCGAGTGTGCCCGGTCCGCAGTGGGATGCGATAACGCTGCCGGCGTCGGTCTCTAGGATCTCGTCGAAGTGTCCGAGACTTTCCAGATAGGCTCTCACGGATTCGATCACGGCCCTGTCGCAGGGAGAGTGTGTGATGAATACGCGGTCCTTACGGGCTTTTTTCAGCTCGGGTTCCATATCTTTAACATATTCGAGGACATATTTGCGGCTGCTTCCGCGGTACTTCTGCTCGGGATGCATGGCTCCGTCGGTTACCGCGATGCGGGGGTGGAGCTTTAAAACAGAGCCGAACAGAGCGGCCAGACCTGAGCAGCGGCCTCCTCTGTGGAGGTATACGAGAGTATCTATCACAAAGCTGGCGCGTACTTTACCCTTGATGGATTCGATCTCGGAAACGATCTCGGCTGCGCTCTTGCCCTCGGCGACGAGCTCGGCCGCGCGGATCACCTGCAGGCCGATGCCTGTGGAGAGGTTTTCCGAATCTATTACATGTACACGGTCGCTCATTTCCATGTTTTCGGCGGCGAGCCTGGCATTATTGAAGCTTGCTGACATGGAGGATGAGATCGTGAATATCACATATTCATCGCTGCCTGCGGGATCGAGGAGCTTAGAGATGTCTTCGATGCCGGGAGCCGCGGTCTTGGGCGTCTGCCCGTGCTCATCCGACCATTTGTAGAGTTCGGTGGGGGTGATGTTTATCCCGTCGAGATATTCATCTTCACCGAGACGCACATAGAGCGGGATGATGGTGATATTGTAACGTTCCGTAAGTTCTTTAGAAAGATCACAAGTACTGTCTGCCAGGATCCTGACCATTTCTTGTTCCTCCCATCATAAAAGTATCTGATATCAGTATATCACTTAGTGGAAAAAAAGCAAAATCCCATATAACCCAAAAGAGACGGCCGGGCATGCGCCTCAGTCGTCCCTCCCGGGGAATTAAGTTGTTATAAGAAGTGGTAGATGATCGTCATTATTTAATGGCGCGGGTATCGCCGAGATGGAACAGGGCGAGGGTTCCGGGGCCCGCATGGGAACCGATGGTGGGAGAGAGGTAATTGATGATGACCTCTTTAACACCAAAACGCTCCTTGACCTGCGCTGCGACATATTCCGCATCCTCGATGCAGTCGCCGTGCGTGATCATGATAGTATCGTTGTTATAGCCGGCGATATGTGCGCCCATATTGTCGACAAGGGCATTCAGAGACTTTTTGCGGCCGCGTACGTTGCCTACGGGAATGAGCTTACCGGCCTCGTCAACGTGAAGCACGGGCTTAACGTTGATCAGGGTACCGAGTATCTGAACGGTCTTTGAAATACGGCCGCCCTTGTAGAGATATTTAAGGTCCTCAACGGTAAACTGATGGCAGAGATGCTGGATGTTGTCCTTGACCCAGGCAGCCACCTCATCGAGGGACTTTCCTTCTTCTTTGAGCTTTACAGCGTGATACACCAGAAGTCCCTGTCCGCCCGAGGCGCAGAGAGTGTCGATAACAACGATCCTGGAACCGGGATGGCTCTCCATGACCTCCTCGGCAGCGATGCATGCGCTCTGGTAGCTGCACGAAAGTCCAGAAGAGAAGCCGAGATGAAGGACATCGTAGCCGGCGTTAACCTGCTCCTCGAAGATCTGCTTGCAGACCTCGGGAGTGCTGGCGGATGTGGAAACCTTTGCGTCATGGCGCATGCCCTCAAAAAAGTCCTTAAGAGGCATCTCGTGACCGGCGCCGAACTGCTCATCGTTTACATAATAGTAGAGCGGATGGATCGGAATGCCGTGCGCCTGCACATATTCAGCGGAAAGATCCGCGGTGGAATCCGTGGAAATAAGATATTTGTTCATATTTGGTTCTCCTTAAAAAGCAAAGATAAGAGACTTTGTTCTCTAAAAAGCATGTCTTAATATTCTATGTGATGTAGTTTTTAAAACCACATTACTCTTTAAAGTTAATCTTATCACACTTGAATGGATTAGGCAAGTTATTTACCGATATTATTTCAAAAAAATTTCCTCACAAAAGTAAGCTTCATTTTGACACGGCAGGACTGTGATGCTATAATATCTGACTGAATGCTGTTTTACTGCCCTAAAGTATAAAAAAGGGCGGTGAATGCTAATTTTGGGAGGATTTTTTACAATGAAAAACAGAGGCAAAGGAATACTTAAGCTGCTGATAGCGGTTGTTGTGATCACGGCCGCTGCGCTGCTTGCGATATTCGGAATCGGTGCAGACAAGAAAATGAGCGCCAAGCACGTCAAGCTCGGTCTTGACCTCGCAGGCGGCGTCAGCATCACTTATCAGTCCGTAAAGGATGACCCTACCGCTACGGAACTTTCCGACACGGTCTACAAGATGCAGAAGCGTGCCGAGAGCTTTTCGACCGAAGCGCAGGTTTATCCCGAGGGCGACAGCCGCATCACGGTTTCGATCCCTAACGTTACCGATGCGGATTATGTGCTTTCGACACTCGGCGATGCCGGTAATATTTATTTCGTATACGGCATGAGCGCGAACGGCACTCAGAACATCGAAAGATATTTCGACAGCGAGGCCGGAGAGTACAAATTCAGACTTCTCCGCACCATGGACGAGATCATCGCTGCGGGCGATGTTGTCGTTGACGGTGCAGACGTTGCGGATGCGCAGCCCAACGTTTACCAGGATCAGATCACGGGCACCGAGTATATCGTAGTACTCAGCCTTAACGAGAACGGCGCAAAGAAGTTCGAGGACGCTACATCATACTGCGCTCCTTACTACGGTTCTGCACAGGGAACCGAGTCATACTTCAAGAACCTGATCGCTATCGTTTATGACAACGAGGTTATCAGCGCACCCGGTGTAAAGACGGTTATCTCGGGCGGCGAGGCTACCATTTCGGGACAGGCCAGCTTTGACGAGGCAAAGATCCTTGCGACGACCATCAGAGTCGGCGCGCTTCCTCTCGAGCTTTCGGTTCTCCGTTACTACGTAGAGGGCGCACAGCTCGGAAGCGATGCTTTAAGGACCAGCCTTATCGCAGGTCTTATCGGCTTCATCCTTATCGTCATCTTCATGATCGTTATGTACAGAGTGCCCGGCGTTGCCGCTTCGATCGCTCTGATATTCTACGTAGCGCTCATGGTCATCTCGCTTAACCTGTTCGGCGTTACGCTTACCCTGCCCGGTATCGCGGGTATCATACTTTCGATCGGTATGGCGGTTGACGCGAACGTCATCATTTTCACGAGGATCCAGGAGGAGCTCGCGACCGGCAAGACCGTGCGCTCCGGTATCAAGCTTGGTTTCTCCAAGGCTCTTTCGGCCATCATCGACGGCAACGTAACAACGATCATCGCAGCTATCGTGCTGTACTTCCTCGGTTCCGGTACCGTTAAGGGCTTCGCACAGACACTGGCTATCGGTATCGTGCTTTCGATGATCACCGCACTCTTTATCACGAAGTTCATCCTCAACTCACTGTATGAGCTCGGCGCCGATAAGGTAAAGTTCTTCGGCACCAAAAAGGAGCGCAAGACACTCAGGATCGTCGAGAGATTCCCCAGATTCCTCTGCATTTCCGGCGGACTTATCGTAGTCGGGATCATTGCGATCATCATCAATTTTGCAACCATCAAGACACCTTTCAGCTACGGTCTAGATTTCTCGGGCGGTACCGCTACCTCGGTAGTATTTGAGAACGGTCTCCCCGCAGGCATCCAGGCTGATGTTGAAAAGCTTGTTCAGGAAAAGACAGGTTACTCGGCGGAAGTATCTCTTGTAAATGACGAGAATATGGTTCAGATCAAGACCAAGGAGCTTTCGACGGAAGAGAGAGCGACGCTTGCATCTGCGATCGAGTCACAATACGGCATTTCGGAGAGCTATATCACTACCGAATCCGTTGGATCGGCAGTCAGCAGCGAGATGAAGCGCGACGCGGTGATAGCGGTTATCGTTGCGACCATCGGCATGCTGCTCTACATCTGGCTCAGATTCAAGAACTTCAATTTTGCAACGAGCGCCGTACTTGCGCTGGTTCATGACGTTCTGATCGTACTTGTGCTCTACGCCGTATGCAGAAGCTTTATCTCGGTAGGCAACACATTCATCGCCTGCATGCTGACCATCGTAGGTTATTCGATCAACGCGACTATCGTTATCTTTGACCGTATCCGTGAGAATATCGCGGAGCGCATCAGCAAGGATTCGATGCTCGATATTGTTAACCTCAGCATTACCCAGACACTCAGCAGAAGCATCAATACCTCGCTCACCACATTCTTCATGGTATTCGTGCTTGCGATTCTCGGCGTTACCTCTGTAAGAGAGTTCGCCATCCCGCTGATGGTAGGCATCATCTGCGGTACATTCTCATCCGTTTGTCTGACCGGCGGTCTCTGGTACAATCTCCAGAAGAGATTCAAGGCCGGCAGCGAGGATTGATAAAAGGATTATTCTCTGATGGACAGATGGACGATATGCAACAAAACGGCTGATTTTGAGTCGATCAAAGAAAAGTTCGGCGTATCGGATATCATGGCGAGACTTCTGGTAAACAGGGGCCTGACGGATCCCGAAGTGATCCGGACATTCCTCTCGCCTTCGAAGGCAGACCTTCATTCTCCGCATCTTCTGATGAACATGGACGGGGCTGCGGCGCTGCTCCTTAAAAAGATCGAAGAGGGGCGCAGGATAAGGGTTGTCGGAGATTATGATGTGGACGGCATCATGGCGACCTACATCTTAAACGATGCGCTGAGACTGTCCGGAGCGGATGCGGACTGGTATATACCGCACAGGATCCGTGACGGATACGGACTTAACGAAGAAATAATCAAAAAAGCCGCAGAAGACGGCGTTGATACCGTTATTACATGTGATAACGGTATCGCCGCCGTCGCGGCGTCTATAGAGGCTGAAAAGCACGGCATTACCCTGATCGTTACGGATCATCACGAGATCCCCGAGGTCCTGCCGCATGCGGCATTCATAGTGGATCCCAAGCAGAAGGAGGACAGCTATCCCTGCCCCGAGATATGCGGAGCGGTGGTTGCTGCCAAGCTGGCGCAGGTGCTGTTTGAACTTAAGGGGATCGATGCCGGCATCACCAGATACCTCGAATTCATGGCCATGGCCACGATATGCGATGTGGTTCCGCTGTACGGAGAGAACAGGGTGATCGCAAAGCTCGGAACGGAGGCTCTGAAGACCACTTCCAATTCGGGACTTTCGGCGCTGCTCGATGAGACCGCGATCGACCGCGAAGCACTCGGAGAGTATCATATCGGTTTTATCCTCGGACCCTGCTTTAACGCTACGGGAAGGATAGATGACGCCGGTTTGGCTTTCTCACTGCTGAGCGCGAAGGATGCCGCGGAAGCGGCGAGGATAGCTCACGAATGCAGAGAACTGAACGACGAGAGGAAGGTCATGACCGCGGAGCAGGAGACCGTTGCGGCGGAGCTGCTCGGGCCTGCGGAGGAGCTGCCGGACAGGGTCATCGTGCTCGAGCTTCCGGACTGTCACGAAAGCATACTCGGCATCATAGCGGGCAGGATCAAGGAGCGCTATAACAGACCCGCCATAGTGGTCACGAAGAGCGGAGATGGCTACAAGGGCTCCGCGCGTTCCATTCCCGCATACAACATGTTTGAGGAACTGACGAAGTGCCAAAGATACCTGGTACGCTTCGGAGGGCATCCCATGGCTGCGGGACTGACCCTGCAAAAGGATAAGCTCGAAGAGTTCAGGGAAGCGCTGAATGAGGGATGTGAACTGACAGACGCGGATATGTGCCGCAAGATACTGATCGACATGGAGGTCAGCTTTAACCTCTTTACCGAGGATGTGGTAAATGAGATCGAGCAGCTTGCTCCGTTCGGAGCCGGCAACTGCTCGCCGTTATTTGCCGAGAGAGGCCTTAAGTGCCGCAGCATCAAGTATATCGGCAAGGAGAACAATTTCCTCAGATTCCGCCTGGTCAATTCGTTCGGGCATGAATTTACGGCGACCTGTTTCCTTGATGCGCAGAGTGTGATATCGCAGCTGGCGGACCGGTTCGGGAGATCCGAGGTCGACCGCGCGCTGGCGGGCGGAAGCGGCAATATCAGCTTTACCGCCGCCTTTGTCCCTAAGCTGAACGTTTACCGTGATATCAGGGACATCCAGATGAACATCAAATACATAAAACTGTAAAATAAAGTGCCTGCCGCCGGATGATCCGGTGACAGGCACCTTTTTATGCGCCGGCCTGAACTCAGGCAGCGGCGGCCGAACTCTTCTTTGAGGATACGACGAACAATGCGACAGCGATAACAGCAGCGGCTGCGCTCACGATGATAACGGGTGTCCAGCTGACTGCCGAAAGACCTGTGATATCGAACTCACCGCTCTCGCCGTTCTGGAGCTTTGAGAATACCATAGCTACATCGAATACGAGACCCGCGGCAATGATGATGCCTGCGATCCATCTGAGCACGGGAACCTTCTCCTCACGTGCGGCTGTGTAGGGTCTGAGATTCTCGGATGTGAAGTCGAGAACGGAACCGATGTAGTAGCCGATGAAGATGGTCACGATGGTCTCGGGGATCATGTATGTGGCGTTATAGCTGAGCGAATACACGAATGCGGCATTGGTAGGGATCGAAAGACCTGCCCATACGGTGCAGCCGGTGATCACATGGCAGATATAGCGGAGAACGCAGATGAGGAGCGACCCTGCGAACAGTGCCTGAGGCTGCTTGAGCGATTTCTTGAAGACTCCGCCGAAGCCTGCGACCATAAATGCGACAACATAGTCCAGCAGGATGATGGCAACGATCGACTGCCAGCCGGTGGCATAGGACAGTGTGTTAAGTCCGAGCAGCTGCTGGATGACACCGTAAACAAAACCGGTCATAAGTCCCCACTTTATGCCGTGACGGTATGCGATGATGACAACAGGGAGCATGGAAGCGATGGTGACCGATCCGCCGTAAGGGAGATCGATAAGCTTGATGAGGCTCAGAACCGTGCCGATCGCGAGCATGATCGCGGCTTCGGTGAGCTTGCGTGAATTAGAAAGAGTGTTCATAAGTCTTTCCCTCCTGAAATATATGCTTGCGGCCGCAAATATTCGGTCCGCAGCCGGTTAAAAGAGGGTCGTCCTACAAACATACGAAAAGTATGCAGCTTCCTTACGCCGGTATTATCCGGTTCAAGTTATGAGGGACAGCACAGCGCAT
>JAGCSS010000279.1 GCA_017964055.1 Lachnospiraceae bacterium | reverse complement strand
GCTGACGAAGCCGAGACACAGCAGGCGGCAGCTGAGCAGGATGACGCCTCAGAAGCAGGCAAAATACAGTTTTCGGCAGCAATGAAGGCGCGCAAGAGCCTGGCAGAGCTCGCCAAGATGGGAGAGATGGCCGATATCAATCTGATCGGCACACCCTACGCTATTAAATTCGGTATCAACGCGAACAGGAGCATGAGACTTTTGTCCGAAGGCGAAGATGAGGAGTTCATATTCTTCCCGACGGATTTCGGTATCGGAAGAGACGATGACGAGCCGGCGCTCAGCGATGTGATCGCGGCAGGAAGTGATGCAGCTACTGCGGACAGCAGTGCTGAGACAGCTAATGGCACAGATGCAGCAGTGAATAACGGTGACGGCGTAAATGCGGACGAGGCAGAAGACACCGTCCACACCCGCATGGACGACATCGAGGAGATGGTAGAGAGCCTGCCGGATCCCGAGGATGTACCGACCAAGCTTACCTATCGCTACAACCCCGATATGATGATCGAAGCGACCGCAGAGAACATCGAGGTTCTCGAGAGGATCGTCGAGGCCGAGGCTACCGACCAGGACGTATACGGCAGGATGCTGGTAGCGAACGTGGTCATCAACCGTGTTCATTCAAAGTTTTTCAAGACCACGGTTAAGGGCGTAGTATTTGAGAAGATAGGCGGATACGAGCAGTTCGCTCCGATCCGCGACGGCAGATATTTCACCGTGCCTATCACCGAAAAGACCCGCGAGGCCGTAAGACGCGTGCTCGCAGGCGAGGATTATTCGGACGGCGCGCTGTATTTCTTCCAGAGAGACATCACGACCGACAAAAAGGCGGCGTGGTTCGACAACAACCTCAAGTACCTGTTCAAGTACGGCTGCCATGAGTTCTATACAGAATTCAGCGAGTACAATAAGAGGAATAAGTAATACGTAAAGAGGGTTCTCTCGAATAAGGGAGAGCTCTTTTTTTGTTTATCTTGTACAGAAAAAACGATAAAAATATACAAAACAGAGAAAATAAGAAATATTTGAATAATAGCATTGATAATAAGGTAATATATGAAATATTGTATAGACATCAATAATAATTATGTCTGTACGAGGCTGAATATGAGCGAATACACAGGAAAACTTACCGAGAAAGAGATGCTGCAGCGCCTTTCTGATCCCGTAAAACAGGAATACTATGATATCTGCAACGGAGTAAGATATCCATCTCTTATGTCTGATGTTATAGCGAAGAATTGTTTTGATCCCGATAAACATCCGGAAAGGCTGGAGTACCTGCTCCGGCATGTCACCGGAGATTCATCGATCAAAGTCGAAGGCAGCTTTAAGAACGAATGCGGAGCTGCTTTTACGGATGCGAAAAAAATAATATTTGATCTGCCGGCCAGATTGGCGGATGGAAGACTCAGTGATACAGATTTCCAGATACATGCGCAGGATTTTGCCCTAAAACGGGGTCATATATACGGATCGGAACTTCTGACTATTCAGTACTCAAAGGTCGAATCGCAGAAAAAAGAAGAGATAGACTACGATACTGTTAAAGAAGTGATCCTGGTATTCCTGCTTCATGACAGTCCGAAAGAGTTTAAGGATTTTCAATCGGACCGATATATTCATCGTTTCTATGATTACACGGCAGAGTCGGGCTTCAGTTACAAACCGCTGGTCAAATCCGTTTATGTGCAGGTGGATAAAGCGTTCGAGCAGTATAAAAATGGAGTTGACGGAGAACATGATCCGGATTTACAATTATTACTGGCGATGATGGGGAACATGAACGACAAGCTGGTACTGGATCGTGTCGGTAATAACCCCTTATTCGTCGGAATTGCGGAGCATATGCGGAAGCTGTCACTGAATAAGGAGGTGCAGGTAGCATTGTTAGGAGAAAAGTTTTATGAAATGGACCTCAATTCCATAAAAAACAGTATTCGCCGTGAAGGTCTGCGTGAGGGCAAACTCGAGGGCAGACTTGAGGGCATACGTGAGGGTAAACTCGAGGTTGCTGTTAGGATTGTCAGGAACGGCATGGCGACTCCCGAGGACGCCGCGCGATTAGCTGAGATCAGTATTCAGGATTTGGAAGCTGCATTAAAAGAACAAGATTCGATTGAAACCTGATTGAATTATTACAGAATATGACACAGAAAAGGCGGACGGTTATGCAATCCAAATAGCATAACTGTCCATTTTGTATGAATCCATAAAAGTTATAAAAGAAATAAAAAACTATAAAAGACTATAAAAGACTATAAAAGCATCTTCCTTGACTTTTAACACCCATGGTGTGTATATTATGATACAAAGATTCAGCAGACGGAAAAGTGAGGGGGACCACAACATGCTCTACCACAGCACCAGAGATAAGAAACTGACAGCCAAGGCATCCGAGGCCATCCTGCGCGGCATCGCGCCGGACGGCGGACTGTACGTGCCGGAGGAGATCCCGAAGCTCGACAAGAGCTTCACGCAGCTGGCGAAGCTCGATTACCCGCATCTGGCGTACGAGGTCATGAAGCTGTTCATCGACGATTTCACGCCCGCGGAGCTCAAAGCCGCGGTCAATTCCGCATACAATACAAAGAATTTCGACCATGAGGACATCACCTGCCTCGTCGAGGCGGGCGACGCGTACTATCTCGAGCTGTTCCACGGCCGCACCATCGCGTTCAAGGACATGGCGCTCTCGATCCTGCCGTACCTCATGAAGACATCGGCGAAGAAAAACGATGTGCACGAGGAGATCGTCATCCTCACCGCCACATCGGGGGATACCGGAAAGGCTGCGCTCGCGGGCTTTGACTCTGTCGAAGGAACGGGCATTGTCGTGTTTTACCCGAAGGACGGCGTAAGCCCCGTTCAGGAGCGCCAGATGGTCACACAAGCAGGCGCGAACACTCACG